>JBJOFA010000249.1:0-3236 GCA_046049015.1 Actinomycetota bacterium
GATCTTTTGGTCATCTGTTGCCAATTTGGGCCCCGTTCCTTACGACAATCATCACTCTAGATACACGATATTTGATACGTATTTTCCTGGAATCATCCTCGCAAGGTCGCCGAACAATCTCCAAGTTGGTCCGTACCCGTAGAACGACCGTCAAGAACACTCACGCTCGCCGGTTTCGACTCCCAGTACTCGTCCCAACTTGCGATAACTGGATCGAAAGGCCTCAACCACCTCGGGATTAGTAACGATCTCTGGAGGTAGCCCCTCCTGGATGACCGTGATCAGTGTTCCTTCCGCTTCAGCAGTGAAGGTCTGAGTTGAACGAAAACCGATTGACGGCTCTTCGCCAATCAGGGTGTGTGGCGGTTCCACGGTAGCGAGGGTTCCAATGTTGGGGCTCTCCTCACCAGTGGCGTCGAACACCATGGTGCACTCGAATCTGCCCCCGGCCCAGGGTTCAATGACTACCGATTCAAGAGGGATTGAGAGCCCCTCGGGAGCAAAGAACTGATGAAAAATCTCGGGAGTGGTGAAGGCTTCCCAAACTTGTTCTGGAGAAGCGGCAACCCAATGTCGAATTACCAGATTGGCCGCAGAATTGCTAAATGACATGCGTTCAGTCAATCACTGAATCAAGATAAACAAGTGGGCGTCCAGTGGCAGATCAACCAAGGCCGATCCCGATGATCGGCAACAGCGCTGCAATCGTCCCGCCGATTGCTGCCACGATCCACATCAAGCGAGGTAGTCGCCACCCATCGCGTTGGGGTGACGCGCCTAACACCTATGACCAGTCCCTGTGCGAACCCCCACAGCACGAAGGCACCAATGATGAAAACCGTGCCAGACCAACTGAACTCCGGATCGGCAGAAACCAGGCGCATCCATCCTCGAGCAACCAAACCAAAAACGGCCCCGGCGACGAGGCCGAGCACTGCGCTAGCGACGACTCGTAGCGGAGCGATGAGATTCACCCAACACTGACCGGGCGGGGCGAGACGAAGAAGGGTGCACCGCCAGTTGGACGGTTCACTACCATGCCAATCGGGTGAGGCACCTGATCACTGATCGGTGTGAGGTCGAGACGTTGGCTCATGCGTGCGATGACCAACGCAAGTTCCATCTGAGCCAGAGCGAAGCCAATGCACATGTGCGGTCCGCGACCAAACGGGATCCAGGCGATGTCGCTGAGTGCTTGTTGATCCGCGGTGAGATCAATAAATCGGTCAGGGTCGAAGTGCAGCGGCTCCACCCAGTGATCCGGGTTGCGTCCTGCAAGATGAGGTGACCACACCACAAGAGTTCCCTTGCGTATCCGATAGCCGCCCAACTCCATCTCTTGGGCTGCGACACGGACACCAATCAAACCTGCCGGGTGCAAACGCAGCGATTCCCGAACCGTTCGATGGGTGTATTCGAGACGTGCCAGTGCTGCAGCATCGACTCGCGACGCCGACCCGACCGCGGACCCGAGCACGGTGTCAGCCTCGTTGCGCACGCGCTGCCAAACATCTGGTGAGAGAGCCGTACACCACAGCAGCCATGACAGTGCTGCAGCCGTGGTGTCGTATCCGGCGCCGATGAGAGTACGGACTTGGGCGCGAATCTCGGAGTCGGATAATCCGGCCTCGATAACGAGGGCTTCGAGAATGTCCAGGGGGTCACCCGTTGGGTTGGCGCGGCGATCGCAAATCTCTGCGTCGATAATCGTGTTGATTGCTCGGAGATCGCGACGTACTCGTGCACGAGTTGTGAAGGGGAACGGGTGCGGCAGTTGCTTCACCGCTGGCGCTTCGATGAAATGCTGCGGACCCTCATAAAGGTCGGCGATCTTGTCAGCATGTTCAGCAAGGCGCTCACCGAAGAACGCCTGAACTGTCACACCGATTATCAACCGGCGCATCGCCGGTGCCAAATCAACTGGACCATCGTCCAGATCTGGGCGGGACAACAATTCATCGATCGCCGCATCCGCACGTTCAACAATCATCGGGATCCAATGGTCAAGTCGCCGACGTGTGAACGCCGCCTGCACCGAGCCCCGACGCCGACGATGCTCTGCGCCATCAGACACGATCATGGACTCCTTGCCAACGACGAACTTGACACCGACGGCATTGAACCGGTGTCCCCATCGAAACGCGTCAGCCGAATGCGAAAACATTTCCCGTAGCACTACCGGACCACCAATGACCGCTAAACGCACTCCCGGCAGGCCCAGTCCACACACCGGCCCGTACGTTTGACTCAGCCGATCGAGGGCCGATGCTGGATCACTGAAGATCTCCCGTATTCGACGCAAATTCTCGCGGCCGGATGGCCCGGGTAGCGGTGTAGTCACGATTCGAGTCTCCCACGTTCTCGATGCTCATGGTTACACGCCGTCCCCTACACTTTTCGCTATGACCCAGCTTTCTGGTACCTACGTTCCCAGCACCCTGGAATGGGTTCGCAATCAGATCGATACCTACGAACGTACCGGTGGCACCGAAGGCAACACGCTGCTCGAAACGGGAATACCGGTCATCATTGTCACGATGCGCGGTGCAAAGTCGGGGAACGTTCGCAAGATCGCTTTGATGCGCGTTGAACATGAAGGTTCATATGCCTTAGTGGCATCCAAAGGTGGCGCACCGGACAATCCAGATTGGTACTACAACCTCCTAGCTCACCCGACCGAAGTGTTGGTCCAAGATGGTCCCGAACCATTTCGAGTGACCGTGAGACAAGTTGAGGGCGCCGAGCGCGCTGAATGGTGGACCCGCTCGGCAGCAGTCTTTCCTACTTACAACGAGTATCAGTCAAAGACCGACCGTCAGATTCCCGTTCTTGTCGCCGAACGGGTTGCTTGAGCCTTCGTATCTAAAGAAACGTCTTCATCATCCAGGTGTTTTCAAAGATCACCGAGTCAATTATTTTCTTGTTCTTCTCACGGGGACGATAACCAAGTTGCAAGAGCCGGTGCATGGCAGGGGCTGAAGCATCAACCCACAGTGCGGTCATATCAAGTCGAAGGGCTTCGTCTTCTATTGCCCGAATCAATCTCTTGCCCACGCCTCGGCGCGAAAACTTCGGATCGACGTAGAGCAAGTCCAAATTCCCGGCAGTTTCACCCTGGTCAGTCAATGTGGCAAACCCTGCAATCACATTGTCCATTTCGACCACAATCACGGTGTCGTTTTCTAAGACATGAGTCATTTGATCTTCGGTGAAATTTGTTGACCAAGCGGCAATTT
>JBJOFA010000250.1:0-3219 GCA_046049015.1 Actinomycetota bacterium
CGAGCGCGAAGCCAAGGTCATCTCCGGGCTGCAACATCCCAACATCTGCGCCAGAGCCCACAGCATGGCCAATACAAAACAGCACGCTGTACACACTTATTTGGGCAATTGGCTTAATCGTGGTGTTTGCACCAATCGCGTCGCGTTCGTATCAACGAGCCGGAGCCCGCTAAATCGCTTTACTCGATGCGCAAGCCTGAGATTGCTCGGGAAATCACCAACTGTTGAATCTCTGAAGTGCCTTCAAAGATGGTGTGGATCTTGGCGTCGCGGTGCATGCGCTCCACGTGGTACTCACGCGTGTACCCGTATCCACCAAGAATCTGAATCGCTTCTTCCGTCACGCGCACGGCAGTCTCCGACGCGTAGTACTTGCTCATCGAACCTTCAGCATTCTTATAACCACCATTGCGCGCCAACCATGATGCACGCCAAATCAACAGACGAGCGGCATCGATCTGTGTAGCCATATTCGCCAACTTGAAAGCGATCGACTGGTTCATGATGATCGGCTTTCCAAAGGCCACGCGCTCCTTGGCATAGTCGAGTGCGATTTCGTAAGCACCTCGAGCAATGCCCAGGGCTTGTGCACCAACCGTTGGCCGAGTGGCTTCAAAAGTTTTCATGGCCGGCTGAGCCTCACCAGTGCGTCCACGATCATGGGCACGGGCCAACTTGGCATCAAGTTTCTCTTTGCCTCCCAACAAGCATCGTCCTGGAACGCGCACATCGTCGAGAACCACTTCGGCAGTGTGTGAAGCCTTGATTCCGTGCTTGGCGTACTTCTGACCTTGGGACAATCCCTTAGTTCCTGGTGGGATCACGAATGATGCCTGACCGCGACCTTTGAGCGAGGGATCCACCGCTGCAACGACCACGTGAACGTTGGCGATGCCACCATTAGTGATCCAAGCTTTGGTGCCATTCAACACCCACTCATCTTTGGCTTCGTCGTACACGGCTCGGGTTCGCAGTGAAGACACATCACTTCCGGCATCAGGTTCACTCACACAGAAGGCTCCAAGTTTCACATCGTTGGCATCGCCGTAACATTGCGGCACCCACTCCATGGTCTGCTCTGGAGTTCCATTGCCGCTGATGCCAGCAGCCGCCAACCCCGATCCCATGATGGCCATTCCAATTCCGCCATCGCCCCAGAAAATCTCCTCCACCGCGACGGGCATGGTGAGACCAGAACTATCGCCCATGGCATTGACGATGAAGTCAACTCCGTAGAGGCCGATCTTGGCGGCTTCTTGCACGACTGGCCACGGGAACTCCTCGCGGTCGTCCCACTCCTGAGCAGCCGGACGCATGACATCGCGGGCGAATTCGTGAATCCAATCCTTGATCTGTAGTTGATCGTCATTCAGGGTGAGAGAAAATTCAGCCATGACCGAATGTTACCCACTGGTAACCAGAGGTGCCACACCGAGCCCAGATGACATAATCGCAGGGTGACCACCGCTTCGACGTCAGCAGTCAGCGGACGTGGACTTCTGGCTGGACTGGGGGCCTTGGTTGGCGGCCTCCACCTCATGGTGGCTCACAGTCGCGGGGCTGACTGGCAAGCCGAAGGTCTTACCCTCACCATTCTGGGTTTGCTGGCCGTCGTCAGCGCGGTGGCGGTTCTGATCTCGGTGGCCCGGTGGCCCGTGATGGTCCTGGGCATCATCTCGTTGATATCGGCCGTGGGCATCATGCTCACGCGTCTAGTTGGTTATCCCTTTGGACCCTTTGCGAACTTCACTCCACCTCTCACCGCTTTTGACATCATCACTCTGATCGTGGTTTTGATAGCGGGGGCCTTATCGGGAGCGTCGTTGGCTATTGGGGTCAATCATCTCGGCAACCCGGGGTTGCGTTTTGACACCCTGGCACCGATCATCGTGGTCCTGGTGGCCCTACCCGGCTTTGGGGTAAGTGCCTGGGCTCACCAAGCTGCTTCCATTACGGGCGTCTCGCACTCACATAGCGCAATGACTGTCACTGGCGATTCGAGTATCAGTTTTTTACCCAGTTCTGAATTGCTCACAGTTGATGAACGCCAACAACTTGGTGAGCAGATGATCCTCGCTCGCGAATCTGCCCTTCAATACCCAACGTTGGCCGATGCCATCACAGCTGGCTGGATAACTATTGGCGGATACGTTCCCGGTTCCGGACAGATGGTTGTTAATCCAACCACTGCCAATCGACAGCGCACCTTCGACCCTAAGCAACCATCGGTATTGCTCTACGCCTCGAGCGATGACCGCGCTCCGATCGTTGGAGTGCAATACGACCTCTGGGGACCGGACACCCCCGAGGGTTTTATTGGCCAAGGTCCGCTGTGGCACTTGCATGCTGGCACCTGTGAGATCAACGATGAGCGTGGTTCATTCGCCTTGGCCTACGACGAACTCCTCACTGGCACGGCGTGTCAAAGCATCCAAGCACAACTCACTAATGAGATCTCGTGGATGATTCGGGCTTGGGTGGTTCCCGGTTGGGATAACCCCCGCGGAGCATTCGCCCATGATCACCCGCTACTAACTACCGCGAATTAAACGCAGTCCACGTGGCCTACGAAGCGCGACGACCACCACGACTCGTTCGACGTTTGTTGTCCATGAAATCAACCAAGACGAAGTCGCCAAGATTGTCGCTATCCGTCAAGAAGTAGCGACCGCCATTCAAAGCGGTCAGCTGTTCCACAAACTGACGAAGATATTGATCTGCATCCAACATAAAAGTATTGATTCGTATGTTGTCCTTGGTGCAGCGAACCACCTCTCGTAACGTCGCTTCAACGGTCAGTTGTTGAGCTTCGTATTTAAGTTTTTCTTTGAGGGGTTTTGAAATTAGTTTAGGAACTGTTTCCAACTCAATATCATTTAAATCACAGTAATGAATGATAGCATCGATATAAGTCATAGAATCATCTTTCACCAAACTCTCCACCTCAGTAGAGAATTTCATCGTAGTCATAAATTTATCCTCAATTAGTCTAGATTTATCCTCCATAGATTTCCTGGTAGAGTGCGCGTAGTTCGATTAATCTTTCTAGATATTCTTTTTTAGGTTGCTTAATCACTACTTGTGTGTTGCCATCCTCACAGGCAACGATAGTCACAAGTTGCTTAATGCGTGTATTATATAGTTCATAGAACATACACCCATATGCAGTCTCTTGAATGTAATAGTCTTCCATCCACTCTTCTTTCTTCTCTTCCTTTG
>JBJOFA010000251.1:0-3218 GCA_046049015.1 Actinomycetota bacterium
ACCGCCACACATCCCTGCCCCACTGCGGGGACCATGGCGTCAACTGAAACGTACTCACTGACTCGGTCACTCCATCCCAGAATGTCTAGTGCCGCTGCAGCCATGACAATGGCCCCATTATCCGGAATTCGTTCCAAGCGAGTGGGGATATTGCCGCGCAATTCCACAAAGTTCAGATCGGGACGTAGTCGGCGTAATTGAGCACGACGTCGCACTGATCCGGTAGCCACCGTGGCCCCCGGAGCCAGATCATTCATTGAACGCCCGACTAACACATCGCGCGCGTCGCGGCGTTGACCAAAAGCGGCGATGGTCAATCCATCGGCGGGGGCAGACGGCAAATCCTTGGCACTGTGTACCGCGATATCAGCGCGACCTTCTAAAACAGCAACCTGAACTTCTTTGACGAAAACACCTTGGCCGCCCATGGTGTGCAATGGAACGTCGCGTCGTTGATCACCAATGGTGTCGACAAATACCAGTTCCACTTTGAGACCAACATGAATGCGAGCTAACTCATCTGCAATCACCGAAGCTTGGGTTCGGGCTTGGGCCGAACTTCGCGTCGCAATGCGCACGAGGTTCATAGTGGCCCTATCAGCGAAGATCGAAGAGGTCGCGCACCGCAGCGGCGTTCCTCTCGCCACGCGGCGTACCGGCATCGTCCTTGAGACGTACCGAGAGATCATGTAACAACTTGGCCACAATGCCCTTGGTCAAAGCGTCAACTGCGCTGCGCTCGTCATCATCCAAAGATGACAACTTCTTACCCAGACGTTCAACTTCGGCGACTCGCACTGCTTCAGCGCGCTCGTGCAATTGGGCCACCAGAGGTGCTGCTTGGCGAGCAGTCGACTCGACAATGAATCGCTCCAACTCTTCAGCGACAATCGATCGCACCGCAGCCGATTCGTTTTCCCGCAAAGCCTGACCTCGCGCTGCCCAGTCGCGCAGGTCGTCAAGATCGAGCAAAGTCACTCCGTCGATATCGGCAACGGCGAAATCAACATCTCGAGGTACAGCAATGTCGACAATGAGCAAAGGACGATTCTTTCGATTCGCCATGGCGAGGCGCACCATGTCTTCATCGATAACGGTTGATCCAGCACCAGTGCAGGTGATGATGACATCGGCATCAGCCATGGCCTCACCTAGGCGATAGAACTCAGTCACTGAACCCGAAACTCGATCGGCGAGTACCTGCGCTTTACCAATGGTGCGGTTGGTGACCAGGATTTGGCCCACACCAGCATGAGACATGGCGACGAGAACTCCTTCGCCCATATCGCCGGCACCGACAACGAGCACCGTCAAACCCTCGATCGAGCCCAGGGTCTCGCGCGCCATATCGATGGCTGCAGAACTCACACTCGAGGTATGACGGCCAATGGAAGTTTCTGTGCGGGCTCGCTTACCCGTTTCCAGAGCGAAACGGAATAACAAGTTGAGAGTGGAAAGCGAGCCACCCTCACGCTGCGAACGTTCCCAAGCACTGCGCACCTGTCCAAGAATTTCACTCTCGCCCAGTACTGCTGAATCAAGTCCCGCCGCAACTTCGAAAAGATGTCGAACTGCTTCGTCATCATGCTGGCTATAGACATGAGGAGAAAGTTCATCAGCTGAGAATCCGCCAAGATCACAGAAGAAGTCTCGAAGGTCGGCATAAGCCCCGTGAAACTTCTCGGCTACGGCGTACACCTCGGTGCGGTTACAGGTGGACAACACCACTGCTTCGCGAATGTTGGGCTGGGCCATGAGACCATGCACCGTCTTAGGCAGGGCATCGTCGCTGATCGTCACTCGCTCCAAAAGAGCCAGCGGACTGGTGCGATGATTCACCCCGAAAACGACGATGGACACAGCAGTAACCCTATTCCCTACGACCCCGGACCGGACCTATGCCGAAGCCCCGGTAGAGGAACCCGTGAAATCGCGTCGATTCGCCATCCGCCGCTGTTCGTGGAAGCTGAGAATCTGCAGTTCCAAGGCCAAATCCACTGGTCGGACCGAAATACCCGAGGGCACGGTCAGCACGGTGGGGGCAAAATTCAAAATACTGGTCACGCCGGCTTTGACCAGGCGCTCCGAGGCTTCTTGGGCGGCAACGGCAGGAACCGCAACCACGCCGATGGCCACACCGCGCGCGGCCACAATCTGGCCCAGTTCATCAAGATGGCGAACCCGAACTCCACCGATGACCGAACCGATTTTGGCCGGATCGATATCGACGATGCCAGCGACCGGGAAACCCTTATCGCCAAATCCGCCGTGACCCGATAAAGCCTGACCGAGGTTTCCGGCTCCCACAATGACCACCGGCCACTCGTGGTTCAAACCCAGAACCTGCTGAACCTGATACACGAGATAGTTCACGTCGTAGCCCACCCCGCGGGTGCCGTAACTTCCCAAGAAGCTGAGATCCTTTCGGACCTTGGGGGCGTTGACTCCGGCCAATTCGGCGATCTGCTCTGACGAAATCTGTTCCACGCCGTCTTCGATCAACGTGTTGAGAATTCGCAAATACACCGGAAGCCGAGCCACGGTGGCCTCTGGAATTCGGCGTCGGGGGCGCTCTGCCATGTCAAGAACCTAGGTGCTGTCATGACAGGGGGCGAAGTCACGGTCAATCATCATCGCGCCTTCATGCGGTCATCGGTCACCGTCAAAAGTGCGATGCGAAATGATCTTCATCGAGTCCGAACTTTTCCCGTTCTCAGTACTGAGGGCCGATGTGAACTGTTCCCCATTGGTTCTCCAAAGCGTTGCCCTAGTCTCGTGAGGTGACCGTAAACGTCGCTCTCTCGGCTGCTGCCACTTTGGTCGCTTTGGCATTTGCCATCTCAACCTTTGATCGCTGGTTACGTCGACGGCGCCCCTATGACGGTGCTTGGACGGTCTCGCTCACCATGTTCGCCATTGCCTCGGGGGCCCTGTGGTGGGCTCAAGCACGCGGTTGGAGTCTTGGTTCGTTTCGCATCTTTTTCTTATTCGGCGCCATTTTGAACGTTCCTTGGTTGGCACTGGGCACCGTGTATTTGTTATTCGGGGCGCGCTTTGGCGACCATGATCGGCATTTTCGTAATCCCGGTTTTTTACGTCGTGATCCAGCGCATCAGCGAACGCAAGCGGCCGTTCCGCCACGACGAGCCGCAGGCCTGACATGTCCATGAAGAATTTTTTGCTTGCGGTTTCAGCAGCGGGCCTGCTCGGCGATGTCG
>JBJOFA010000252.1:0-3216 GCA_046049015.1 Actinomycetota bacterium
GGCCACCGGCACTCGCTCAAAACTGGCCACCACGCTGGCGTAGACATCCTTCAGACCATCGGGATCTTTGGCCCCAACGCTGTCATTGACGACTCCGAAGGTGAGATCCAGTAAGTGCCAGATAACAAAGAGCAAAACAATGATGCCGGTCCAGCGCATGGTGCGACTGGCGAAACTAGCTATCTGGTAATCCCGTTCACTCTGATACTTCACCGGTCGGGCCCGACGATTGAGAACCGTTAGCGAATAGGCCGCATGAATATGCACGACCACCATGGCAATGAGACCGATCCGCAAAAGCCACAGAGTGCCCTTTTCAGGCATCAAGGGGTAGAGAAGTTTTTCCAAAAAATGGGCGTATTCATTGAGATCAGAGGGCCCGAAGTACATCTTCAAGTTGCCGACCATGTGGAAAAAAACAAAACCCAACAAACCAATACCGGTGATGGCCATGGCGTATTTCTTGCCCGTGGCCGTGCGGTAGATATCCAAAAGGAATGGTCGTCGTCGACGTTGGGAACTCTTGACCGCAGTCCCGCTGACCGGGCCACGCTTCATAACTGATTGGGCCATTTCCTCTACGCCTTTCAAGACACCTCATTAGCCGGACCAAGTCGATCAATCGACGATGACGTCTGATACGACCGGGACGACTAGTACAAACGCTGTGAACGACCTGACGCTAGCCCCACAACAGGGATTCACCCGAAATCCTCCCCGTGGTATTTGCCTTGTCGTTCGTCTCGCCAACGAGTCAGAGGTCACGATCAATCCCTGCCCAGGCCGGCCCATGACCTAATAGCGCGAAACCCCATCTGCTTGCCCAGGACTCTTGCCTACCGTGGACCAGATTCCCTACCTCGCTGCGATATCGGCCATTACAGCGCATATTTTGCCTGGCTTTTGCCCTAAATCAGTTGAGTCCAACTCTCCAGGTAACGACCGCACGATCCTTTTGATGACTGGAATATCAAAGGCTGCCGTTGTCGGCGACACCGTGGGCGACCCCTTCAAAGATACTTCTGGTCCGGCCATGAATATCTTGATCAAGGTCATGACCATCGTGTCTCTGGTTTTTGCCAGCGCTTTCGTCTGATTCACACACCATCATCACTGGTGTGTAGGTGCCAGCCATCAGATGTGACGACGGCGTCCCACACGCTGTGGTCGGGAAATCGAAAGGCTAAACGCTGGTCGAATTCGTCAAGGACGAGTCTCTCGACACTGTTGCTGGTATTGGTCACCGGCTTCAACAGTGTCGATAATTCCGTGGACCATCGGTGGGTGCGGTGAGCAGCAATCTCTGAAAATTCAAGAGGGCCATCATCGGTCTCCACGACTCCCAGGACCAGTCCCGATTGTTGGTATCCCAATTCGATTTCACTTACCGGACCATTGGCGTACCACTCGAGATCGCTGGCGATGGGCACCGCCCGTCCATACGCTCTGCCCAATCCTTCGTCGGGATCTTCTAACTCCACGGCGTAGGTTTCATTGCCCAAGGTCCACTGTTCAAAGGGGGCGTCACATACAAATTCGGCCCACAAACTTTCAGCCTTGGCGATCATGGGATCGGGTCGGCGAGAAATATCGAACTCAGCAACGTGTAGTAGCGGCTTGTCGCTACGCACCATGCCAAAGCAGTACCAAATCTGATTCGACGCAAACACTCGGTACATGGTCCAGCCGGCCATAGCCGTATCGGGAGACCACCATGAAAATGTCCATTCCTCTACGGCAGACGTGGAATGCCAAGACTCGTCGAGGGCACTGAACAATTGCGTCATTGGCTGGCAGACTATTGCTATGTCAGGGTCTATTTCGGGGTCTAGGTCGGGGTCGATGTCAGGTGAGACAGTGCGGTACCTGAGTTTGGAGTGGATCGATGCCCTATCGCAGACAGTTGCTGATAGCGATGTCATGAAGACTCTCGCCCATGAACACACCATCGGTGTCACGCAGACCGTTCGCTCGGGTCCTGAAGGAGATGTCACTTACCACCTCCAAGTTGGTGAGGGAACGGCATCGTTCGGACCCGGTTCGGCCTTTCCCGAAGATGTCCGCTTCGAACAAGATTGGCAGACGGCGGTTGCCGTGGCCACTAACACCTTGAATGCTCAGCAGGCTTTCATCACCGGACGAATTCGTCTGACTGGTGATCCACAAAAACTTTCCAGTTGCACCCCTGTATTCGCCGCTTTAGATGCGATCTTCAGTTCAGTGCGCGAATTCACCGACTACCAGTAAGTCGCGTCTGATTCAAACAACTTTGGTCGGTGAGGTATATCGCGAGGTGGTGGCTATCAAAGCCAGACCACACAGCACTGCACCCACGAGATACGGTGATCCGAAATCAACACCAACTGACACTCGGTCATAGAGAACACCAGCCATCGCCGGACCGGCCACCCGCCCAGCGGCGTTCACACCTTGTTGAAATCCCAGTGCCTCACCGCGACGTTCATCAGGAACCCCGCCAGCTACCAGCGTGGACAAATTCGGAGAGACCAATCCCTGACCCACCGTGAGAAATGCCAGGGCCACAATGAGCAAGAGCCACGATTCCGCAACTGACAGTGTGCCAAGACCAATGACATTGAAGAGCAAACCAACACGCAAAGACGAAACGGTGCCGAGACGAACATTGACTGGTCGAACCAGACCAGCTTGTACTCCAACCAGAACTACGCCGACACCGACAAAGACCGCTCCCACACCAGCTTCGGTCAGACCAAATCGGGCCCCGATCAAAAGTGAAAATGTGGCTTCAAATCCGCTGAAAGCCACGATGGCAATAAAGCCAACGACTGCCAATCCCCAGAGGCGCACTGCTGGACGTGAGAGATTCGCCGGGACGGCTGGTGCTGGCACCTCATCAATTGCTGGATCCTGTAGTACCAGACTGCTCCTCGGACGAGTTTCGGGCAAGCGGAACCAAGCCACTGCGGCATTGATCAACGCCAGTGTTCCAGCGACATAAAAGGGCACATGAGTTCCGCCTAAAGACGCCAGTCCGCCGAGCGCAGGTCCAATAACGAACCCCACACCAAAGGCTGCCCCCAAAAGACCCAGAAGTCGCGGCCGATCACTGACTGGAGCAATGTCGGTGACCGCCCCTTGGGCCACGGCAACACTGGCGCCTGAAGCGCCATCAATGATGCGACCTAAAAAGAGAACCCACAGCGCTCCAGCAGCTCCAGTGATAAATGAACCCAC
>JBJOFA010000253.1:0-3216 GCA_046049015.1 Actinomycetota bacterium
ACCAAATGTTTTCGCTGATGCCACAGGGGTGTTGCGTTCGGGTAATTCCGTGGTCTTTCGAATTGGTAGCGATGCCTTGGGCACGGCCCGAGCGATGATGGAGAAGGCTCTGATCCCGTCGTTATTGGAAAATGGATTGCCGATTGGCAGTGTGGTGCTCCTTGACTCCCCGGAGCGGTCCGCGGGCCACGCGCTCTTTTCTCATACCGGCTTATCCCTCGCAGTGGCGCGTGGCAGTGGTACTGCCGTAGCGCAATTGGGAGCAGTGGCTCGACAATCAGGTATTCCGGTCAGTTTGCACGGCACAGGTGGCGCTTGGATGGTGGTAGCACCATCGGCAGATACGGCGCGGCTTGCCGATTGTGTGGAAGCTTCTCTGGATCGCAAGGTATGCAACACCTTGAATGTTTGTTGTCTGCCGCGCCATCGCGCCGATCTAGTTGAAGCTCTGATCACCGGAGCATTACGAGCCGCCGAGAGAGCTGGCGAAAAAGTACGCCTTCATGTTGTGGGTGCGGGAACTTCAGAGGCCGTTCTGCAAGCAATGACAACCTTAGACACTGCGTCCCAGGAGATGATCTCGGTCGTTGATGAAGAGGCTGACGAAATTATGGCTTGGGAATGGGAATGGGAGAAGCAGCCCGAATTCACAGTACGACTAGTTGAAAATTGGCTTGACGGCGTGAGTTTGTTCAACGACTGGAGTCCCCAATTCGTAGTGTCAGTTCTTTCCGGGGATGAAGCTGATTTGGATGAAGTCTTTCGTCGGGCCAATGCTCCCTTTGTTGGAAATGGGTTTACTCGTTGGGTGGATGGGCAATACGCCCTGAAGCGGCCAGAACTCGGACTTTCCAATTGGCAGACCGGTCGCCTCTTCGCTCGCGGCGGAATTCTTTCGGGTGATGGTGTGTACTCGGTGCGCTATCTCGCTCGTCATGAAAATTCTCAACAGCGTCGATAGGCGCCAGATACCAGTGATGAGTATCGCGAATCAGCCGTCACTGAGAATTGAGCAGCACGTTGTCAATCAGGCGTACCCCGCCGATGGTGGCAGCGATCAAGATTGCGGTTTGGTCATCGCAGTGAGTCTTTGATTCCAGTGTCTGGCGGTCAACGATGGCAACGTAGTCAAGGATGATGCCAGGTTGCGTGCAGATGCGCTCAATAGTTCCTCTTATGATCTCAACGTTGCGTTCGCCAGCTTGAAACTGTTTTTGGGCCAGAGACAAGCTGCGCCACAAGTTGGTGGCTAATTCTCTAGCCTGCGTATCCAGACGAATGTTGCGACTTGAAAGCGCTAAGCCATCTTCGGCACGGGCAGTCGGAGCCACAATGAGTTCAATGGGTAAATCCAAGTCAATAATCAGTCGGCGTATGACTGCGGTTTGTTGAAAATCCTTTTGACCGAAAACGGCCCGGTCCGGGCGACAAGCATTGAAAAGTTTGGTAACCACAGTGGTGACCCCATCAAAATGCCCGGGGCGAGATTGCCCTTCGTAGATATCAGTAAGACCTTCAATATGAACGGTCGTTGCATAGCCCGTCGGGTACATGGTGGACGCAGTCGGGGAGTAGACCACATCGACACCATGGTGTCGGCATAAGTCAAGATCAGCTTCCAGAGTGATGGGATAGGCGTTGAAGTCAGATGCATCACCGAATTGCCGAGGATTGACGAAAATACTGGCGACCACAAAGGCGTCTTCTTTTTTGGCGATGTCAAAAAGCGATGTGTGACCGCGATGGAGAGCGCCCATGGTCGGCACTAAAGCAATGCGTTGTCCTTGACGACGACTTTGTTCCGTGGCAACAGCCAAATCGCGAGCAGTGGAGGCGATGATCACGATGGATCAGCGGAAGGAGTGGGCCTCATCGGGCCAGGTGCCGTCGCGGACTTCGCCGGCAAAGGCGCGCACGGCCTCCACAATCGGAGTGCGCACATCGGTGTAGGCCTTGACGAATCGATACTTTGAATCACTCAGACCAATGACGTCGTTGAGAACGAGAACTTGTCCATCACAGGCTGCTCCCGCCCCAATGCCGATGGTCGGAATACTGACCTTGGCGGAAATCTCGGCGGCTAGATCCATGGGAACGCCTTCAATGACTACCGCAAAAGCGCCAGCCTGCTCTACAGCGTGAGCGTCTTCCAGTATTCGCTCACGACCACCGGCTTCAAATCCTTCAGTGCGACCTTGAATGCGAAACCCACCCATGCGGTGATAACTCTGCGGGGTCAATCCAATGTGGCCCATAACCGGAATGTCAACGGCGGTGATGGCGGAGATGGTTGCCGCCATCGGGAGGCCACCCTCCAACTTCACGCACTGGGCTCCGGCTTTCATCAAATCAATGGATGATCGCACGGCTTGTTCGGGGCTGACTTGGTAGGAGCCGAAGGGAAGATCTCCAACCACCAGAGCCTTGGTGCGCGCTCGGGAAACCGAACGTACGTGGTAGATCATGTCTTCCATATCCACTGGGATGGTGTTGTCAGTTCCCTGCACCACCATTCCCACGGAGTCACCAACCAAAATCACATCGATGCCGGCTTCATCAACAAGATGGGCAAAGGTGAAGTCATAGGCGGTGATCATTGAGATACGGCGACCCTGCGCCTTCCAACTCATGAGATCAGGGACCGTGACCTTCTTACGCGCTGGGGCGACATCGGAGGTCTTCCCAGAATTTGGAGTTGAAGCTGTCGGAGTGGAGGTCATGGAGTCACCTCAATTCAGTCATTGAGCCGTGGGGATTGGATTCCGTGGACATTGGGTTTAGGATTGAATGCCTCAAGTGGAGCGCATGCACCGTCTAGAGATGCCAACCTAGCGAGACGATTAGACAAACTTGGCAACGACGGAAGGAATCGCTCGGGCGATTCTGTGATTTCCGCCATGAAGTTGCCCCGTGGTGATGCTGGGCTTTCAGGAAATACGTCGCTTCGATACGAAGGCACTGGGACAAAGATCCCGATAGCTGGGAGGCCCCCCTACTGCCGACGCCTCGATAACGGCGCGGGTGCAAGCGGCGGCAAAAGCTTCGGCACCGGCCTTCAAGAGGGTATTCATGATTGCTGGCAAATTGGTCAGGAATGGCCCAGTTGTCGGACTAGTCGACAATCCAAAGATGGTGTCGCCGTCATGCATGCAGTGGGCCGGACGGATGGCTCGTGCCAGCCCATCGTGGGCAACGGCGGCGAATTTGGTGCATTCG
>JBJOFA010000254.1:0-3215 GCA_046049015.1 Actinomycetota bacterium
GCACCATCTCGTCCGACATTGCCACGCGCCAGGGCCACGTTGACAATGGCTTGTACTCCTTCAACGCCATAGCGGTGTTGGGTGATACCCATACTCCAGATGAGAATGGCCGAACGCGACTGCCCATAGAGATCGGCAAGTTGATGAAGTGTTGACGTGTCGACACCAGAGGCCACCAAAAGATCGTCAAGGTTCAACGTTTCTAAATGGCGAACAAGAGAGTCCCAACCCTCGGTGTGGGCCTTGATGAACTCGTGGTCGATGGCGCGACGTTCAATGAGAATTTTTAACAGGGCGTTGGCCAGAGCCACATCCCCTTCGGGTCGAACAGGGACGTGGAGATCACAGATCTTGGTGCCAAAGAGAAAAGATTCTGGTTTCGAAGGGACCCAGTAGCGATCGAGCCCAGGTTCTAAATAGGGATTGATGACTACGACGCGGGCGCCGTTACGTTTGGCCTCGTAGAGATACTTGGTGAAGACCGGTTGATTGTTGGCCACATTGGTGCCCCACAAAACAATCAGATCAGTCTCCAGGACATCCTGCAGACTGCAGGTGCTGGCAGCCACACCGATCGTGCTCTTCAACCCAATGGTTGATGGTGCGTGACAGGTGCGCGCGGCGGAATCGATATTGGCAATGCCCATAGCGCGTGCCGATTTCCCGGCGACGTAATACACCTCATTGGTCAAACCGCGACTGGTGAGATAGATCGCCGTGCGATCAGGGCCCGCGGCGCGAATTCCATTAGCAGTGGCCTCTAGGGCTTCATCCCACGAAATACGTCGAAAACCTTTTTCGCCGCGCCTGCGCCGCATCGGAAAAGCAAGTCGTCCCATATCGCGCAACTCGGTACCGGTGCGATTGCGTAGCCAGGTCACATCATGCAAAACGGAGTGATCAAACGCAGGGGCGCAATTGACTTCTAATAACTTCAAACGGGTCGTGCATAAATGAATGCCGTCCAGAGTCCAGTCGTGAAATCCGGCGACACCGAGGGCGCATCCATCACAGACACCTTGGCTGAGAATCTTCCAGGCGCGTTTGGGAGTGCGGCGGACATTCACAGCCACCTGAACCATTTCGGCTAGATGATTTGGTTTGGTGTGGCCGATTCCGTTTGGAGACAGGCTGACCCACGAGCGCGGATTCCAACGGCGACGAGTCACCCGTGATGCCGCCAAGGCTCAGATCTCTTCGTAGTACTCGCGCCCCAGATGGGTGATGACGTCTTCACCCATCATCCAGCGCAGGGTGTTCTTCAACTTGGTGAGTTGAATGAAGAGATCATGTTCCGGGTAGAGGCCGGGGGCTACTTGCGGACTCTTGTAATAGAAGCTCAGCCACTCTTGAATGCCGCCCATACCGGCGCGCTGAGCCAAATCGCTGAACAACACCAAGTCCAAAGCGAGGGGCGCCGCCAAGATCGAGTCACGGCACAAGAAGTTGACCTTGATCTGCATGGGGTACCCGAGCCAGCCGGTGATGTCGATGTTGTCCCAGCCCTCTTTGGCATCGCCACGAGGTGGGTAGTAGTTGATCGACACTTTGTGGAAAACATTGCCGTACAGATCGGGATACTTCTCGGGCTGCAGGATGTCTTCGAGGACCCCGAGTTTTGATTCCTCTTTGGTCTTGAAGTTTTCCGGAGCGTCGAGGACTTCGCCGTCGCGGTTGCCAAGAATGTTGGTGCTGTACCAACCTGAGAGTCCAAGCATGCGGGCTTTCAACATCGGGGCCAGAACCGTCTTCATCAAGGTCTGGCCGGTCTTGAAGTCTTTGCCGGAGATGGGGATGTTCTTATCGGTAGCGAACTGACGCAAAGCCGGAGCATCAACAGCCAAGTTCGGAGCGCCATTGTTGAAGGGAACACCTTCCAAGAGGGCGGCGTAGGCGTAGAGCTGACAGGGCGAGACGGTTTCATCGTTGGCGTCAATGGCTTTTTCAAAGGCTTCCAAGCTCATATGGGCCGGACCGGGCTCAATGAAAATCTCGGTGCTGGCACACCAGATCATGACTAGGCGGTCACACTGTTTTTCTTCTTTGAATCGGTTGATGTCTTCGCGAATGGCCTCGAGCATGGCTCGCTTCGAGGAAGTGGGTTTGATGTGATTGCCATCCAAGTTGCGGGCGTATTTGCGCTCGAAGGCAGCCTGCATGGGGCGAACCTCGCGCAGGGCATCGCTGATGGCTTCGATGTGCTTGCCGCTTTCCAGCACACCAGCACGGCTGGCCGCCACGTAAGCGTCATCGGGGAACACATCCCAAGCGCCCCAGACGATGTCCTCGAGGGCGGCGAGGGGAACGAAGTTTTTGATGAGTGGGCTGCGATCCTCAGTGCGCTTGCCGAGTCGGATGGTGCCCATTTCGGCGAGCGATCCAATGGGAAGACCGAGGCCGCGCTTAGTGAGCTCCACTCCAGCAATGAGAGTTGAGGCCACCGCGCCTAGTCCGACAGTGAGAACTCCGAGGCGACCAGTAGCCGGCGCGACAGTAGGAGACGGGGGTTGAGTCATACGGGCAGGTTAGGGGCTGAAAGCCCGCCGAACCATCTCCCCGTAGGATCTCAGGTGTGAGAAGTCCGGAGTTCCATCATGTCCGAGCCTGAAAACACCGTTGAACGCACGTCGGGTGGAGCCGTATTCATGGACGGCAATCGCCTGCGCGATGAAATGGTGGCCACATTGGCTCAGACCATCAAAGCAGCGGGATCCCCGCCGGTCTGTTTAGCCACGGTTTTGGTGGGCGATGACGGGCCCAGCCAGCGCTATGTGCGTAACAAACACATTCAGGCCGCCAAGGCTGGAATGGTCAGCCGCAATGAGGTTCTCGGAGCTGATGTGGGCCAGGCTGCCGTAACTGAAACAGTCCAACGTTTGGCCGAGGACCCTTCGGTGCATGGGATTTTGGTGCAGAGCCCCTTGCCGGTGGGTTATGACGAGGAAGCCATCTTGGCGCTCATTCCTGCCGACAAGGATGTGGACGGGCTGACCTCAGAGTCGATGGGCCGCTTGGTGCGGGGACTCCCCGGATTGGTGGGGTGCACCCCTTTGGGTGTGATGCGCCTTTTGGAGCGTTACGGCGTTGCAACCACTTCAGCGCGAAAGGCAAGGCGCCCAAAAGCGCAATGAACAGCAGGACCACCGCCAGAGTCTGAAACATGCAAACTACCCCTTGCTCACGCGGCGCAGGCGCTCGGACGGTGTGACCACATC
>JBJOFA010000255.1:0-3215 GCA_046049015.1 Actinomycetota bacterium
AACAGTTGCTGAGCCACGATGATTCCATAGACAAATCCCGGAACTTCATCAGCACCAATGAAGTTGGTCCAAATTGCCGCCCACGGGGCTAGGCCGGCCAAGGTGCCAAACCAGAACGGCATCATTGTGGTTGACGTACGTCCGGGTGGATTCATTTTCTCCTGTAGCCAGCCGAAAAGAATCATGGCCACGTTCGCGCCGATAATGGCGATCACTGCGGTGATGTCGGTGATACCACTGTAAGAACCAATGAGAACGATCATCAGAGTTGCCGAGATCGAATACTCGGTCCAACGGAAACGGTTGATGCCACCGGCAAGGTCTCGTTCATAGGTACTGCGTTTGAACGTGGCGGTCACCAGATGGTCAAGGGCTGCCAGTGCCAAGAAAATTGCCACTGCCGGACCAATAGGCAGATCAAAAAGTTGTTGCGGACTTTCAAGCCGGGTTCCTGGAGGTCCGACCGGAAAATTAGACGTGATCTCGATAGCGAAATCACCAGCCAGGATCAACATCAAAATGGCTTGGGCGGCATGAAGGATGGTCAGGCCAATATTCCAAGCGCGCAAGTTCGCCAAGCGCTCGGGAGTCACGCCGGATGCAGAGTTGTTCATGGGACCACCTTAGGGCTCGGGTCTCCGGAGACGCGCCGATGCCTGCATTTCAGCCAAACCGCCTTCAGTGTTTTCTTCAGTTGGTAAATCAATGGAAGAAAATAGGACGCCTAAAGGGTTTATGGCTTTTCCCTACCAGGTTGAAATGTCACACCCACCTCCTAGAATACGAACATATGTTCGCCTCATCAACGAACTAAGACTTCCCGCACCGTCAGTACCGAAGAACACGCAACGTGGAGGTGAAGCATGGCAACAGCACTCATGGACCACCGATCAGATGTGCTCGCCGATATGACGGTTGCCGAACTTCGTGACCGCCTAGCCACCAACAAACGCCTACGGGCTGCCCTCGAGGCCGAAAACCTGGAGATCGTGGCTCTCCTCGACGCCGCGGCCCATCATCCGACGGCCCCAGCTTTCGTGATCGCCGAGTACGAGCTCATGGAACACGCCGGTCTGTCCCGCCGCGACGCCGTGGCCACCGTCAGTCGGGCCCATGTTGTCGCCGAATCACCGGCCCTTGGTGTTGCTCTGGCCAGTGGTTCGGTGACCAGTAGTCATATTGATGCCGTGTCCCGCGGACTACGCCTGGTCGGTGGCGAACGCGAGAAGTTCCTGGAAAGGGTGCCTGGTCTCATCGAATCCGCCTCGTCCATGAGCGTGAGCGACTTCGCAACCTTGGTTACCAAGACAGCCAAAGGCATCGTCAGCGACGACGGACTCGCCACCTTTGAACATCAACGCCGATCCACTTTCTTGAAAATGTGGAATGACGGCGAAGGTCTTCTGCAGGTTCGCGGTGCATTCGATCCGTTATCGGCCGCCGTGCTGCAGTCTCGTCTTGGTCGGGAAGTAGAAGCTCAGTTTCATAGTGGTGACCGAGATCGACCAGTGGTTGTACATCCCTGGGTAGAGCCCAACGATCATCGGCGGGCCTTGGCATTAGTAGCCCTACTCGATCGCGCCGATACCGAATCATCCTCCGATTCACGAGCTGATGTTGTTGTTCACATCGATCTCAACACGCTGCTGAACGGTCTGCGAGCCGGCTCTACGCACCGCACGGTCTTCGGGGCTGATCTCCCCATCAGCACCATTCGTCGGATGGCCTGTGATGCGAACATCATCCCGGTTGTCCTCAATGGTGATGGTGTTCCCCTCGATGTGGGTCGAGCTAAACGACTCGCTACTGCAGGTCAACGACGGGCACTAGAAGCAGCCCATGAAACCTGTGCCATGCCGGAATGCTTAGTGGCTTTTCATCATTGCCAGATTCATCACATTGACTACTGGGAATCGGGCGGGCCGACTGACTTTGGAAACATGGTCCCGTTGTGTTCGCAACATCATCACGCAGTACACGAAGGCGGTTGGAGGATTGTGTTGCACCCCGAAACTCGAGTACTCGACGCCAAGCCACCGGGATAAACCGGGTTTATCCCGGTGAAGCTTTTAATCGAAGAAACGTTTGATGCTTAACTAGTAACAGTTTCCGCAGGGCCAAACGAGGTCTGTTTACGACTGCTGAAGGTAATTGATGCCACCAGAACGACAAGGGCGCCAATTGCGACCAAGTAGCGAACGCCGTCATTGTCCTGCAGGCTGATAATTGCCGGAAGAATCAACAAACTGACCAAGTTCATTACCTTGATCAATGGATTAAGGGCTGGCCCAGCAGTGTCTTTGAACGGATCACCAACAGTGTCACCGATGACGGCGGCTTTATGGGCCTCACTGCCCTTACCACCGTGATGTCCATCTTCGATGTACTTCTTGGCGTTATCCCAAGCACCACCGGCGTTGCTCAGATAGTTGGCCATCAATTGACCAACCAAAATTACCGCGGCCAAGAATGCGCCCAGGGCTTTCCAATCGATACCAAAACCGACGATCACTGGAGTCAAAACGGCCAGCAAAGCCGGCGTCGTCAGTTCACGGAGTGAAGCCGCCGTACAGATGTCGATGACCGGCGCATAGTCGGGCTGTTTTTCACCGCTCATAATTTTTCCGTCAGCGAACTGCTTACGCACTTCTTGAACCACAACTCCAGCAGTACGACCAACGGCGCGAATCGCCAATGCCGAGAAGAGGAAGGGGACTGCTCCACCGATTAATAGGCCGATGAAAACTTTTGGATCGGCCACATTGATCGCAAGGTTGGGAGCCTTGAAAACACCGTCCGCAAGATCGCTTGCGACTTCACCCAACTCAGCGCCGGCAGTCTCGATGAAACTGGCGAACAGAGCCACAGCAGCAATAACTGCTGAGCCGATGGCGAAGCCCTTGGTAACCGCTTTGGTGGTGTTACCTACAGCATCCAAGCTGACCATGATCTTTGCTGGCTCACCGTGGAACTCACCACTCATTTCGGCAATACCGGCGGCATTGTCACTGACTGGACCAAAGGTGTCCTCCGACACGATGACTCCAGTTGTGGCCAACATACCCATACCGCTCAAGGCAACGAGATAAAGGGAGAAGGTTAAGTTGCCGCCGCCCAAGCCCAGAGCCGCACCGATAGCGATAGCAATGGCGATCACCGCATAGACCGAGCTTTCCAAACCAGCTGAGGTGCCACTCAGAACCACCGTGGCAGGA
>JBJOFA010000256.1:0-3199 GCA_046049015.1 Actinomycetota bacterium
AGCCACCATGTTCCCGGTGGAGTACCTGTTTAAACAGAATGTTCCAGGAGCACTGCCGGAAAACATGGACCCGGTTGAAGTTGCCATCAACACCATGGATCACTTTGGTATTGAACGCTCAATGATCGGCATCGAGGGCGAACCTGGAGTTCGAGCCCTCAGTGATTTCCCTGAACGTTTTATTCCCTCGTGCAGTGCTGACGCCAACAGCGGCGTAGATGAGGTGAGAAAAATTCGCCGCCTTTACGATGAACACGGATTGCGGGCGGTTGGAACTTTTCCCGCAGGGTGCACTCCTCAAGTGCCTATCGATCATGCACGCTGGTATCCCATTTATTCGGTGTGCGCCGAACTCGGCATCCCCATCTTTATCTGCGCTGGCATACCTGGGCCACGAGTGCCAAGTATGTGCCAGAAAGTCGAACTTTTAGATGTGGTCTGTTATGACTTTCCGGAATTGAAGATCGTGACTCGGCATGGCTGCCAGCCGTGGACTGAGTTGGCCGTCAAATTGATGCTGAAATGGCCGAACCTTTACTACTCCACGAGTGCATTCGCCCCCAAACATTACGATCCGCGCATCATTGATTACGCCAACTCGCGCGGCGCCGACCGAGTGATTTATGCCGGTTATTGGCCCATGGGGCTCACCTATGAGCGCATCATGGGAGATATGCCCGACGTTCCTTTTAAGGCAGCAGTTTGGCCGAAATTTCTTCGCGAGAATGCCCTCAATGTTCTTGGATTGAATTCGCCGGCCCCATGATCCTCAGAAGTCTCTCGATGACCAAAGTGGCTACTACGCCAATTGCGGTCATTGAAGGCTGTAGGTCAAAGTTCCCTTGGCAATGAGCTTGCCAGTGCTTTCGCCCACAACATCGGCAGTGCAAAAGACAATGCGACGTCCGCGCTTTATCACGATGCCCTCGGCGATCGCCGATTCATTCTTCAGCGGCCGCAAGTATTGAATCTGCATGTCAATGGTCGAAAAACCAGTATCGGCTTCGTAGGCCGAACCAATAGCTGGTACGACGACAACGTCTATCAACGTAGCGATCGCCCCGCCGTGGACGATGCCCATAGGTTGCTCTAATTCCGGACGAAACGGCAAACGCATCCGGCAATAGTCGCGACGAACTTCCTCCATCTCAATTCCCACCAGTTGGGGGAAATATGGGCGCGACCAGCGTCCAAAACCCATCCATCGATCAACAAGCTCTTGATCCAAAGTCTCAAAACCTTCTGCTCGATTGAACCAAGTACTCATTACCGGCCACCTATCACGGCGTTACTGCTAGACATCACGACTCTAAATATCATGACTCGTGATGTGGCTATGCAAGAGGACTGCCACATCGCTGGCCAATTCCTGAATCACCAGGTGGCCGGCGGGCAAAGTTGTGAACGAGGCGCCGGCAATTCCGTCAGCCAATACTTGACCATGAGTCGGATCAACCCAGCGGTCTTGGGCCCCGCTAATGACTTGAGTTGGTGCTTTGATCCTCGGCAACAGACCCGAGATATCGACGATCAGGTCTAAATCAAGATGATGTTGTGAACCGGGCGACACCGCTGCGGCACTCATGGTGATGATCTGCTCCACCATTGGCTCTATGGCCGCTAAGCCCCCAGCCGTAAACCCATCAACCAAGGCATAGCGCATGAACATCTCTGGTCCGATATCAATCAGTCTTTTCCAGAGATCAAAGGTCAAGCGCATACGGGCGTCGCTCACGGCCCACCCACACAACAACGTTGATGACGCAATACGTTCCGGCGCCAGAGCCGAGGTGGCTGCGGCGATCACCGCCCCAAGTGAGTAGCCAGCCACGTGACATCGCCGAATCTCTAGGGCATCGAGCACCGCCAATGCGTCAGAGACCAATCCCTCAACGGACAGCGGACCCTGCGGCATCGAAGACTCACCTGATCCGGGAAACTCAACTTGAATATACGTTCGCTCTGCGGGCATGGCGGCAATGACCAGATCCCAAGCAGTACGGCTCATGGTGGTTCCATGAAAAAGAAGCACCGGAATGCCGGCAGTACCCAAAGGCGCTCCAGCTACGCCGTAGCCGACAGTTTGGGTCTGATTCAAAAGTGTTGACATGTCAGTACTGTGCCATACCTCGTTAGACCGAGACGAAATCGATAATGCCGAAGGCGCTGACTGAGGAATTACGGAATCAGAGCGAGCCGGAAGAATTCCAAAATATGTTCGAGACGTTGCTGTAAGCGCTCATCTTGTAAGGGATCATCAGCCGTCAAGGCGGCAATAAAGGGAAGAGTGCTGAAGTACGACAGCAGAACTCCCCAACCAGTTAGGAGGAGTTCTTCGGGATCAATGGCGCGGAAAGTTCCGCGGCTCATTTCCTGGCGGAAATAGTCGGCCGCTCGGTCGAACATAGGTCGCATGACACTCACCAAATCGACGCCGACTCGTGAACCATGGTCGAGGGCTTCACGCTGAATCAATCGAACGAAGTCTGGATTTTCAGCCATAAAGCCAAATCCTGCGACCAAGGTCGATTCCACCATTTCCCAGCCCTGCAAACGCTCATTTGAAGGCTGCTGATCGGGGTCCGGGTAACCGAGAGCTGAACTCAGCCGCTCCAACCAGCCGGAGAGCAATTCTTCAAAAACTTCGGCGTAAAGGTCATCTTTTGAGGCGAAATGGTGAAGCAGGCTCGGTCGACGGATTCCCACGCCCGCCGCTATGTCATTCAGGGACGTCCCGTCGTACCCAGTTTCGGCAAAGAGCCGTCCCGCTTCGACCAAGATCGACTCTCGAGTGGTCGGGGTCTCCGCCGGTAAGGACACCCCGTCAAGATATCTCCTCCAGCCTGCCTACCTACAAGTAGGTAGATGGTGTAGGGTCAGTGCATGTCGATCCTCATCACTGGCCTCATCGTCGGCTTTGCCGTCAGCCTCATTGCCAACTTGGGAACAACGGTGTATCTCCACCGTGCCCTATCGCATAAGGCTCTTACCCTGGCCAAGCCGGCCCAAATGGTCTTTCGGGCCTTGATCTGGGTGACAACTGGAATCAATCCCCGTCAATGGGTGGCCGTCCATCGTAAGCACCACGCTTTCACCGATGTTGAAGGGGATCCGCACTCACCGGTCCTACTCGGTTGGTGGAAAGTTCAAAAGTCCAATGTCATGCTCTACCGTGCCGAAGCCAGCAATCCTGAAACTT
>JBJOFA010000257.1:0-3199 GCA_046049015.1 Actinomycetota bacterium
AATCGGGCTTCATCGATCATGAGTCCAGCAAACCGGACAAAGTGAAACCTGATGTGGCCGGTCTTTTCGCCGACGTGAAGGGCGCTGCTGGCGGATCGATCATTATTCATGGTTGGACCATGGCTGAAAGCCTTGTGAAGCTTGGCCAACGCTGATTTTCGTTTGTCGTCAGGGGAAATATCGCCGTTGACGGCCCTGTTGCGTCGGCGGCGAATGACTCGAGTCTTTTCTGGCGGCCCCCCGGTTGAGGATTTGACGTTCTTGTGTGCCGAGGCCCTTCGGGCCCCTTCCGCAGGATTCTCTCAGGGAACTCATCTGTTGGTTTTAACTGAGGATGATCTGAAAGATTTTTGGTCCTCAAGCGCTGCTAATTCGTGGTTTTCCAAACGGGCTGGGGGTGTCCTCGAGGCCACTGCGGTAGTTCTGATCTTTGGCGATCGCCAGGCCTATCTGGACCGTTATGGATTGCCTGATAAGGCCGATTTGGGTCTGACCGACCCTGAGGCTTGGGCGGTGCCATATTGGTTGACCGATGCTGCCATGGTGGCTCAAAATCTGCTTCTTTTGGCCGAGGAACGTCGCTGGGGTGCCCTCTTTTTTGGATTGACCAAGGACCACGGTGAGTATCTGCGTAGCCGCCAGGTTCCCAACACGGCATTGTGTGTCGGGGCCATCGCTATTGGATATCGGTCTGATGAGGATCACACCAGTGGTTCGCCAAAAAATCGTCCTCGGCATCCCGCTGCGGACCATATTCATCAAGGACGCTGGTCTCTATAAGTACTCGACAGAATCCTGCAGAGCTGGAGTTGTCTGATTGGGAGAGAGGTCAAATGTGGTCAAAGTGCCCTGCATCTGACAATGTGGTAACGATTCTTCTGGTTATTCAAATGACCGAGATAAAGACCAAGTAATGACCAAATACAGATGGCAATGGAGACAATGATGACGGCAAAAATTCCCCACGTGGAATACCTACACCTGGGCGACAACCCGCACCTGGAAGCCAACGAATGCACTTCCTGTGGGGCCAGGTATTTTGATCGGCGTAACGCTTGTGCAAGCTGTTTTGGTACGTCTTTCAAAAAGGTTGCTATCGCTACTGATGGGATTTTGAAAGCCTTCACCATCGTGGCTTTTGCTGCCCCGGGTGTCCCCGTTCCATTTGTGGCCGGCATCGTGGACTGTCAGGGAACGAGCGTGCGGGGCAATGTCATCAATGTCGATCCGACACCCGAGAAGGTGCAGTTGGGCATGAAAGTTCGTCTCACCACCTACAGCTTGGGAGTGGATGATGAAGGGACCGAGGCCATTGGATTTGGTTTTGAGCCGGCGGCATAAGAGAGCAGGCTTCGACTGGGGAATCTCATGACATGTCTCGGATCAGCGGTCTACAGTTCAACAGAGATGATGAGCTCATCGTCAAGTAGTGCAGGTTTGGTAACAAATTCCGGGGTCAGGAGACTTCGGATCACAGATTTCAATATTCAAAAGAAAGAGCAGGGACACTGATGGCCAGCGACGATATTTGGATCCTTGGAATTGCTATGACCAAGTTCGGCAAGCATTCCGACAAAGACATTGTGGACCTCGGTTCAGAAGCGGCCATGGCGGCTTTGTCCGATGCCGGAGTGACGATGAAAGACATCGGCATTTTGGCTGCTGGAAATCTGATGGGGGCCGGGGCCGGTTTTGGTCAGATGCTGCAGAAACAAATCGGCCAAACTGGCATCCCCGTATACAACGTGGCCAACGCTTGCGCCACCGGCGCCACGGCTTTGCGGACGGCGATCATGGCCGTGAAGTCGGGCGAAGCGCGCATGGGTTTAGCCGTGGGAGCTGAGAAATTGGCCGGAGCTGGACTACTCGGCGGTGGTGGAACAGCCAAGAAAGATGGCAATAAGTGGGAGCCAAAAGGTCGGTATGGCTCGGTTGCGCCAACTGATGGTCGCATTGGTACTGACACGATGCCCGGAACGTTTGCTCAAGTCGGTATGGAGTACGGCCATAAGTACGGGGGAGTCTCCTTTGAACTTTTCGCCCGTATCTCAGAGAAGAATCATGCCCATTCGACCTTGAATCCGATGGCGGCTTATCAAAAGCGCTTCACTCTCGATGAAATCATGAATGACATGATGATCGCCTATCCCAACACCCGTCCCATGTGTTCGGCCAACTGCGATGGTGCCGCAGCAGCGGTGGTGACCTCGGGAGAAGTCCTCAAGACGTTGAGTTTGGAACAGCAACGTCGCGCCGTAAAAGTTTCTGCTTCGGTGCTGACCACTGACCCCTATCAGGAATCGTGTCAGGTTTTGCCCGATGTCAATACTCTGACTCGTAACGCGGCCCGAATTGCCTATGAAACAGCAGGTGTATCGCCAAGCGATTTGGACTTGGTCGAACTCCATGACTGTTTTGCCACTGCCGAATTGGTTCATTACGACAACTTGATGCTGTGCCCCGAAGGCGGAGCAGCCGACTTTTTCATGAGCGGGGCACCGTGGCGCGATGGATCAACACCAGTCAACGTTTCCGGTGGTCTGCAATCCAAGGGGCATCCCATCGCCGCTACGGGTATTGCCAACATTTGGGAGGTCTGTCATCACCTGCGCAATGAAGCGGGAGACCGTCAGATCGAAGGCGCCAAGGTAGGCCTAGCCCACGTCATCGGTCTCGGTTCAGCATGCGGTGTTCACATTCTGGAGCGCAGCGGCAAGTAGTGACCGCCGCACTCCAGAATGGAGACAATGGTCAATTGACCCCTTACTGGTTGCTGCAGACCGAATCGAGCCAGGTATTGAAGCGTTCACTGGCTTCAACAAAACCGTCAACGTTCATGGCCTCAGACATTTCCTCTACGGCTGCGGGATCCGCCGACAACTTGGCGAAGTCGTAGTCGTAGCGTTTGAGAATGTCGAGGTACTTGGCGTAGCTGTCCTTCACGATGTCGATGTCGCCGCGCAATTCCTCAGGGGCCTTGCTACGAATGGCGTCAAAAGCGGCCGGGACGTTGGCCAGGGCTTCGGTATCAGTCATGTCATTTCCGTCTACCCCCATGGCGCCGACCATGGCCATGGAAATTGCCAAGCACTCTTCGGGGACCCCGGCCATTTCAGCAGCAGCATCCATATCCTCCAGGATGTCGCTAGATAGATCGCCTGAATCACCAGAAGCGGAATCGGTATTGATGCCACCTGAA
>JBJOFA010000258.1:0-6130 GCA_046049015.1 Actinomycetota bacterium
CCCGGCGTCGGAGAAAAGACCGCGGCAAAATTGATATCCACCTATGGCGGAATTGACGGTATCTACGCCAATGTTGAAGCTCAGACGCCGAAATTACAAACGGCACTTCGTGAAAACGAGGATCGAGTTCGTCGCAATGAAGATTTGATGACCCTGCGTCATGATGCCCCGATCGATGTTGATATGTCCGCGGTTGGTGTTCGGCCGAAGTTGGCGGAAGTTCGTCGACTCTTCGATTTCCTCGAGTTCAAGACCATGTACGCGCGTTTCACTGAGGTTCTCAAACTCATGGACGTGGATCTAGGTGAAGTGAATGAAACTGGACAAAGTTCAACGAGCCAGTATTTGGTGGCTGAAGTCGAGACGGTTCAAACACCGGCCGAAGCGGTGGCCGCACTTGGTGATGTTCCCACTCTTTGTCTTGCCGGACAGTGGTCGGGAGAGCCTGGTCGGAGCACCTTGTTCGGTGTTGCCGCCGTAATCAATCGAGACGAGGCTCGTACTGTTTGGATCCCTCGGGAAGTTTTTGAGCAGGACCAAATAAGCGGTCGGATGCTCGGAGCATTTCTTGAACATCATTCCTGCTGGGGGCATGATGCCAAGGCGTTGATGCGTTCACTTCTTCAATGGGATATTGATATCAAGGGGCTGCAATTGGACACTGCGATTGCTGCTTATCTCATCGACCCAGGACAGAATCACTACGCGTTATCTGAATTAGTTATTCGTTACTCCAGTGTGTTGTTTCCCGACGATGATGCAACGTCGAAGGGGGAGTTGGACCTCGACGGTGTCTCCGTCGGTTCTGAACAACGCGCTGGGCGAGACGCTTTGGCCGTTGCCCATATTGGGCAAGCCCTTGTGACCGCTCTACAGACCCAGGGAATGCGTGATTTGTATGACCGGATGGAAAATCCTCTGGTGAGGGTTTTGGCCCGAATGGAGCATCTGGGAATTGGAGTGGATTCCGCCGAGCTAAAGCGAATTGCAGATCGCCTCACGACTGAAACACGTCAGTTATCGAGCCGTATCCAGGAATTGGCCGGATACAGCTTTAATCCGAACTCTCCAGCCCAATTGGGCAAAATACTTTTTGAGGAGCGGGGCCTGACTCCTCCGAAGAAAACGAAGACAGGTTTTTCTACCGACGCTGCCACGTTGGAAAAGTTGCGCGAGGCGTGGCCGGAGTTCATCGAACCGCTCCTGAGATATCGCGAGGTTGAAAAACTTCGGGGCACCTACGGTGAAGGTCTCCTCGCAGAAGTGGCACCCGATGGGCGAATCCACGCCACGTTCAATCAAACGGTGGCTCGCACTGGACGCCTCTCCAGCGATAAGCCGAACTTGCACAACATTCCAGTGCGCACCGAAGAGGGTCGAGTTTTCCGCCAAGCCTTTGTGCCCCGTGCAGGATGTGAATTTTTAGTCGCCGATTACAACCAAATTGAGTTGCGCTGTATTGCCCACTTGGCCGATGACCCAGGCCTGATTGGGGCCTTTACTAGTGGTCAAGACGTCCACAGCGCCACGGCAGCCCGAGTCTTCGGGGTGGCCGAATCTGACGTCACTCATGAAATGCGATCCAAGGCCAAAATGGTTTCTTACGGATTGGCCTACGGCATGGAGGCCTATGGGCTAGGGCAACGCTTGGCGATCGGCACCGATGAAGCCGCCGAAATCTTGGATTCGTATTTCGCGGCATTCCCCAATGTCCAGGCGTATATGGATCGCACGGTGGCTCAAGCCAAGGAGCGCGGCTATACCGAAACCCTTTTTGGACGGCGCCGTCGTATTCCCGAACTTGATAGTTCGAATTTCCGTATGCGTCAGGCCGGGGAGCGTCAAGCGATGAACGCCGCAATCCAGGGGTTGGCTGCTGACATTTTCAAAATTGCCTTAATCGGGATTGATGACGGATTGTCGGAGGCGGGCTTGGAAAGCCGACTAGTTCTTCAAGTGCACGACGAGGTCATCGTCGAGGTACCCGTAGCTGAAAAGGATGTTGTTGGTCCGTTGGTTCTGGGATTAATGGAGACCGCCACGGAGTTGAAAGTCCCCTTGGCAGTGAATGCGGCATGGGGTTCAACCTGGGGTGCAGCTAAATCATGAAGCACCGTGACCGCTGATCACTGGTTCGAGCCGATAGCGGCTCACCTCGGCCGTGCCTATCTGCGCTATTCCTTTACTCGAGGAACTCGCCAGGAGGTCGATTTCATTGTGGCTGCTTTAGGCCTTGAGGTCGGTGATCGAATTCTCGATATCGGTTGCGGTCCGGGACGTCACGCCCTTGAACTGGCCGAGCGCGGCATGCAGGTTCATGGCATTGATATCAGTGAGACTTTCGTCGAAATTGCCCGCGAAGAAGCGGCGAAAATATCCACCTCCGGTGCTGGGCGAGCCACCTTCGAGCGTATGGATGCTCGGCACTTGATTGATCGCCAGGATTTGTTCGAGACCTTCGATGCGGCGATCTGTTTATGTCAGGGTGCCTTCGGTTTGATGGTGGAAGCGGAAGAGGATCGACGCGTGATTGCCGGCATCACTGCCATTCTTCGACCGGGTGCTTCAGTGGCGTTGTCGGCCTTCAACGCCTATTTCGCCGTCAAATATCACCAAGAGGCTGATTTCGACGTCGATCGGGGGCTGACCCATGAATTAACGGAAATTCGCAGTGAACTCGGTGAAATTCGCACCGTAGACCTTTGGACCGGCTGTTACACCCCGCGCGAGTTGCGACTCCTTCTCGGGGCTGAGGGCCTAGATGTTGAGTCGGTGTATTCCGTCGAGCCCGGAAAATATGAGCCGGCTCCGCCTACCTCAGAGACTCCCGAATTCTTGGTGGTAGCCCGCCGTCCCTGAGGACCGAGGCGAACTTGCTGGCTTGTTTGTGGAGAAATTTGGCCCGATCAGGGCTTTTTCAACGAGAAAAAGGGGTTGAGTTGGCCGGCGAACTCGGCTCGGTTCGGAGGGAACCCGAGTTCAGTGCTGGTAACTTTGTCCCTCTGGTTCTGCTTCGGCTGCCGGAAATTCCATCCGTCCAACTATTGAAATTCATTCTTGAAAGCGCAGAGTCCCTTGTCCGACACTATGACCCCCTCCACGCCGAATGCCTCCTCTATGGGGACTTTCGATGCTGAAGGTAACTACACCCCCCGCAAGATCACCGAGAACGACCTCGCCGGCAGTTTCGAGGACGGTCAACTCGTCACTGGTGTGGTCGTCAAAATTGATCGCGACGAAGTTCTTCTTGATATTGGCTACAAGAGTGAGGGGGTTATTCCCTCCCGGGAGTTGAGCATCCGTAACGATGTCGATCCTGGCGAGATTGTGTCGCTTGGTGAACAGGTTGAAGCTCTCGTTCTCACCAAAGAGGACAAAGAAGGTCGACTGATTCTTTCCAAGAAGCGCGCTCAGTACGAAAAGGCTTGGGGCACGATCGAAAAGAAGAAGGAAGCCGACGAAATGGTCGAAGGCTTGGTTATCGAAGTAGTCAAGGGCGGACTCATCGTCGATATCGGATTGCGTGGCTTCTTGCCCGCGTCGTTGGTGGAGCTTCGCCGGGTTCGCGATCTCATGCCTTACGTCGGCAAGGTTTTGCAGTGCAAGATCATCGAGTTGGATAAGAATCGCAACAACGTGGTTCTTTCTCGTCGAGCCTTTTTGGAGGAGACACAAAAGGAAGCTCGCGATGGCTTCTTGTCCAACCTCAAGGTGGGCGATGTGCGCGATGGAGTCGTTTCCAGCGTTGTGGCCTTTGGTGCCTTCGTTGACTTGGGCGGTATGGACGGTCTCATCCACGTCAGTGAGTTGTCGTGGAACCACGTCGATCATCCAGGGGCCGTTGTTGCTATCGGCGACAAAGTCACCGTCAAGGTTCTGGACATCGATTACGACCGGGAGCGCATCAGCCTGTCGCGTAAGCAGACCGAGAAAGATCCTTGGGAAGTGTTCGCCTCCGGCCACGAAGTGGGTCAGTTGGTTTACGGCCGAGTCACCAAACTTGTTCCCTTCGGTGGATTCGTCCAGGTGGGTGAGGGCATTGAGGGTCTCGTGCACATTTCAGAGATGAGCACGCAGCATGTTGAAGCTCCAGAGCAAGTCGTTACTCCGGGTGAGGAACTATGGGTCAAGATCATTGATCTGGATCTGGCTCGTCGTCGTATCAGCTTGAGTATCAAGCAGGCTGCTGAAGGCGGCGAACTGGCCGAGGAGTATCGCAAGCACTTCGAAGTTGACGAGCACGGCAACTGGACCGCGGGAGCCGATGATGCTTCACGTGAAGCCACCTGGGCCGAGTACTACGGCGAAAACGGTGAAGGCGCTCCAGAAGCAGTGGCTGAAGAACCTCAAGCCTGAAAAGGCTGATCGGTTCAACTAGATCTGTAAGAGGCCCTGACGAAGGGCCGACATGACGGCATCAGTGCGATTGTGGACGCCTAGTTTGGCGTACGTCGCTGCCAGATGATGTTTGACAGTTTTGGGACTAATAACCAGGTCCGAGGCAATCTGCTTGACTGATCGGCCGCGTGCCACCAGATTGAGGACCTGCGCTTCGCGACGACTTAATGCTGCTTGCGAAAACGGTGTTGGAGTCAGATTGTGGGTTTGAGGTAATTGGATCGGGGGCTGGTTAGCCAATAGTGCATCTCCCACGGCTGCGCTGCGTAAAACCTCGAGACATCGATCCCATGAAGAATCCAAATGGAGACACGAGGTGGCCCCGGCTCGAAGGGCGCGCTCGACGTCTGAAGCTTGACCGTGTACCAAGGCCACAACCGGCAGATCAGATCTGGTGTGGACGATGGATGTAATGACATCAAGGCCCCCGTACGGCGGAAGAATCATTGACACCAACACCACATCAGGACAAAGAGTGAGAGCTGAGGAAATAGCTGCGGTGCCGTTGTTGGTGCTGGACACGATGTGAAAGCCAGCTTGGCTCACCAGATGAAGAAGACAATCATGAATGAGAGTGGGGGCGACCGCCAGCGCAATCGTCGGCGAAGAAGTGAGAGACAACATAGGAATCCGAGTGTGATACCCGACCGGCCATCGAATGTTCTGTTCCGGTCAAGAACCGAGTGGATTCATTATTTTTCCTCCCGCGGATCTCGGTAACGTACGACCGTGATTTTGGTGGGATTAACCGGGGGCATCGGTTCAGGTAAATCGTCGGTGTCGACATTGCTGGCAACTAAGGGTGCAGTCATCATTGATGCTGATGCCATTGTTCGGGAAGTCCAAGAACCTGGTTCTCCGGTCATTGCGGCGTTAGCGGAAGCCTTTGGGTCCGAAGTTGTCGCCGCCGATGGATCGCTCGACCGCCAAGCGGTGGCTCAGATCGTTTTCACCGACCCTGACGCTTTGAAAAAACTCAATGCCATTGTGCATCCTGCGGTCGGGGCGGAAATGAACCGACGCATTGTTGAGCAGCGAGCTACGTCAAATGTTGTCGTTTTGGATATTCCCCTGTTGACGGAAAACCCGCGTGAAGGGTTGCAAGCCCGCATCGTGGTGGACGTTCCTGAAGAAGTACAGGTTGAACGATTGGTTCGGTTCCGCGGCTTTGATGAGAGCGATGCTCGGGCGCGCATGAGTCGCCAAGCAACTCGTGAGCAACGGCTGGCCAGCGCAGATTTCGTCGTGGATAACAGTGGAAGTCCTGAGGATCTAGCCACTCAAGTCGAAGCCCTGTGGACGTGGTTGCAGACCCTGCCCCAGCTGCCTGCTGACTACGAGCCGATCACCCCAAAGAGCGCTACCCCCGCCTCCCCAGAATCTAAAGACGACTAAGTGGGCGGTATTTCGGTGCAATTCGAGGCCGGAACACATGTTCGGTGGCCCCGATAACGGACTAGCCTGGGGCCATGTCCCAAGAAGTGTTACCTCAACCCACAGGTGACACGCCGAGTAGGGGAACTCCATTTCGCATGGTGTCGGACTATTCGCCAGCGGGAGATCAGCCTAAAGCCATTGCCGAATTATCGGCCGGAATCGATTCCAGCCTTCGATATCAAACTCTCCTCGGCATTACTGGTTCGGGAAAAAGTGCCACTATCGCCTGGACTATTGAAAAGACCCAGCGGCCTACCCTGATCCTGGCCCCCAACAAGAGCCTGGCCGCGCAGTT
>JBJOFA010000259.1:0-3188 GCA_046049015.1 Actinomycetota bacterium
GATCTCGGCCGGTCAGATCGTTCCCAACTCGTACATCTTCAAAACCGGCAGAGTTCATGAGTTCGCTGACCACTCGACCTTGTTGATAACCGATCTCTACAATCAGCCACCCTTGGGAACGCAACCAGAGTGGCGCCTGGCCAATGATTTCCCGCAAAGCATCCAGCCCGTCATCTCCCGAAAACAAAGCACCGTGAGGTTCCCAGTTCACAACTCCAGTTTCAACTTCATCATCGTCTTTGGCGATATAGGGGGGATTGCTGACTACGACATCAAAGGTTCCCTGCAAATGTGTCGGTAGCGCTTCAAACCATGAACCCTGGGCAATACGAACATTTGTTGCGCCACGGCCCAGTCCAGTCACATTGGCACGCGCCACATCAAGAGCGTCTTGGAGAGATCCGTCACCCACACCTCGGTGTTAACAAGGGGCAACTCTGCGGCCATCGATAAGCCGATGGCACCCGACCCAGTACCAAGATCGGCAACACATCTTGATCCGGAACTCATTCGGGCTAATTCAATGGCCCTACCAGCAACCACTTCAGTTTCCGGTCGCGGAATGAGGACTCGCCGATCAATGACAACGTCAATAGTGCGAAATGACCAACGTCCGAGAACGTAGGCCAATGGCTCGCCGTTGCGATATCGCTGAACCATGGCGTCCAAGTGGGCAACCATGCGCGCCATGGCTGGCTGCTTCAATTCATCAAGAAAATCTTGTCCCTCAAGACCACATGCTGTCTCACATAGCCAACGAGCCGCGGGCCGATCACCAATCAGCCGAATTGTTTCATCCAGCAGTTCCCGCCAAGTCAGCGTTCTCCCCGAATCAATTCCCGAGGGACTGTTTTCGACGCTCATGCATCCTGGCCCGCCAATTGGCGAGCCCGCTCATCGTTGGCCAGTGCATCAATGACTGCGTCCAGATCGCCAGCTAAAACGTCGGACAGAGAATAGATAGTGAATCCGATGCGATGGTCGGTCAATCGATTTTCTTTGAAGTTGTAGGTGCGGATTTTCTCACCACGACCTCCGCCACCGATTTGCGAACGTCGCTCTACCGACAACTTTGCCTCATGTTCCTCTTGAGCGGCTTTGAGTAGGCGCGACCGCAGGATAACCATGGCCCGAGCTCTGTTTTGCAATTGACTGCGCTGATCCTGCATGGCCACCACGATTCCTGTCGGTACGTGAGTAATCCGAACGGCAGAGTCAGTGGTATTCACACCTTGACCACCGGGACCACTGGAGCGATAAACATCAATCTGAAGATCTCTTTCGTCAATCTCCACATCAACTTCCTCGGCTTCAGGCAGAACCATGACCGTTGCTGAAGATGTATGAATACGACCTTGGCTCTCAGTGACTGGCACGCGTTGTACCCGGTGTGGCCCCGCTTCGTACTTGAGTCGTGACCAAGCATCGTCTCCTCTAATAACGAGCACCACTTGATTCACGCCACCTAGATCACTTGGATCCAAGGAGAGAGTTTCCGTTTTCCAACCTTTACGCCCGGCATAGGCCACATACATTTCATAGAGGTCGCGAGCAAAGAGATTGGCCTCTTCGCCGCCCTCGGCGCCACGTATCTCCAGGATCACCGGACGACCATCGTTCGGGTCTTTAGGCAATAGCAAGGTTCGGAGTTCATCTTCAAGCCGCTCCACATCAGCAAGTGACGAGTCCCGTTCAAATTTCAGTTGCTCTTTTTCGGCTTCAGAATCAGCCATGGTGAGTAATTCGCGCGCCGCTTCTCCATCGCTACGTCGACTTTCGATGGTTCGGATGCACTCCACAACGGGGGTTAGTTCCTTGTATCGACGCGAAATTTCACGTAGTCGCTTTTGGTCACTCAGCACGTCTGGATCAGAAAGCAATGACTCCAAAGTCACGTGCTCCATGACCAGCGATTCCCACCTGTCTTGCACAGTTGCAGGCTACGCGGATCAAAGGCCGATGACGCGAGCGGGATAGCGCAAGCTGGCTGCTAATTGCCTGGTCAAGGAAGTGGCGTCACGTTCAGGAACGGCGATCACTAGTTCTGTATCTGGGGCTCCGTGAAACAATCTCGCATCGGCGGCAAATGGAACCACGTCAATGTCAATACCAGTTGAACAGACCACCACAATCGGCTGACCATTGATTCCATTCCCCACGGCCACACAGGGAATAGGGTCTTTTAGGTTCGGCCGAGGAGTTGCCGGAGCTGCCCCTCGAAGAACGGCAGCCCCAACCAATTGAGGGTCATATATCAACTGTGAGCGAAGGGCTCGCTCAGCACCCAGACGATTCAGGGGGTGAGGATCAGCCCCAGACTCTCGATGCTTGGCGACAACCCGAGTGATTCGACGTAGTGAATCGCGAGTCGGGGTTTCTCCATGCATCATGCCGAATGCTTCGCGATCATGACTACCTACTCCAACTTCGAGTCGACACTCGCCCGTGACTTGGTCGGTCACCACCCGGCACACTTCCAGACCTCGAACTTCTCCGCTAACAACGCCATGCTCAATGACGACGTCGGCCCCACTTTCAGTAATCAGATCTACAAACGCCAGATGTCGTTCATCTACTGGAGGCTCGTCTCTCAGTGGTTCTGCTGGAACGGTCTGCAGTTCCAATGACCCACCGCTCAAAGACCAGACCGTCACATCTGGGGCGAACTCAGCCGATCTACGAGCCAGAGCGCCACCGCCGTCGGGCACCATTAGGTGCAATTGGGAGGCCCCGTGTCGCAGAGCCCACGTCAGCGCCACACCCAGACCCCGTTCCGGTTTTTCTTCAACCAAAACCCAGGCCGTAGATCCGCGAACCAAAGCCGCACCGACGCCTAAGGCGATGCCGCTTTCAGAGTCAACGTCCACTGACGGATCAAGACCAAAATTATTTTTGACCAGCGCAGACAATTTGGCGCCGTATAAACGCCCCCGGCGATCAGCCGCCACTGGACTGGATTTACTCGGACTTGGCTTTGCGGGCACCATAACGCTTGTTGAAGCGCTCGACCCGTCCGCCGGTGTCTACCAGCTTTTGCTTACCAGTGAAATAAGGATGACATTCATTGCAGAGTTCCACATTGAGATCGCCGCCGCGAGTTGAACGAGTCTCGAACACGTTTTTGCACGAGCAACGAACGGTGGTCGCGACGTAATTGGGATGAATATCAGCCTTCATAGTTCTGGCAC
>JBJOFA010000260.1:0-3187 GCA_046049015.1 Actinomycetota bacterium
AGAGCCATTCCGGCCCACTCATCAGGTTCGCCATATCCCAGATTGTCTCGAGCTTCCGCCAGGACCTCAGCTATTTCCGATGAATCCAGAGAACCACATGATGAAGTCCCAGTTCTTCCATCGCGAATGACTCGAATTCCGATGCCTTCGGTTTGAGCCGAAACGAAATGCTCCACGTTTCCTTCGTAGATTCGTACATCAGTCGACAAACTCCGACCGACAAAGGCCTCTACTTGTTCATCGGGGCGAGCCATGGCAATGACCCGGTCGGCAATAGCGAGCAGTTCATGGCTGCGGTCGCTTGTCGTCATGACGCAGTGCCGCCGATGGTCATTGATTTGACCCTCAGCGTGGGCTGACCGTCACCAACTGGAACTCCTTGACCATCCTTGCCACAGGTGCCCGGATTGCCCATAGCGAAGTCGTTGCCCAATCGGTCGATATCGCGCAAGACCTGAGGCCCGTTGCCGATGAGATTGCCCTCACGGAGTGGTTCAGTGATTTCACCGTTTTCAATCAGGTACGCCTCGGTCATACCAAAGACGAAGTCCCCCGTTGCCGTATTCACACTTCCGCCACCTAGGTGAGCTACATACACGCCATGAGCGGTGTCTTTGATGATGTCCTCGGGCTCTTCAGTTCCGTTCAACACATACGTGTTAGTCATCCGTACCATCGGCAAATCTTGATACGACTGACGTCGACCATTTCCACTCGGGGCGCGTCCTTCTTTATGTGAACGCAAGTAATCCCACATGTAGTCGGTGAGAACACCGTCCTCAATCAAGGTGTTGTATTGGGTTGGGTGGCCCTCATCATCAATGGCGATTGCGCCCCACTCATGGGTCATCGTTCCGTCATCTACCAAGGTCACCAGTGGAGAGGCCACCAACTCACCAACTTTGCCCTTGTACACACTTGCACCTTTGGCCACGAGGTCTGCTTCAAGTCCGTGTCCGCATGCTTCATGGAACAACACTCCGCCACTGCCGGCTTTGATGACCACCGGCAAAGCTCCCGACGGAGCCGGGCGGGCTTTCAACTTGGTCAGGGCTCGCTGAGCAGCAATTCGGGCAATGTCTTCGACTTGCACCTTGTCAAATAACTCAAAGCCCATGGTGTGACCCACCGAGTCGAATCCGGTCTGCATTCCGGTGTCACCATGGGCAACTGCACTGACCCGCAACAAGGTTCGGACTCGTTCATCTTGGGCTAACAATCCATCACTATTGGCAATGAGAATTTGGGTTCGACCATCGGAATACCCGGCCGAGACCTGGGTGATTGCTCCACCTGTGGAGCGCGCTGCGTCATCGACGCGACGCAAGAGATCAACTTTTTGAGCTTTGCCAATAGACGAAGGATCAATCTCGACGGGGCTGACAATTCGTTTTGGTTGGGCGCTGAGAGCCACCACTTGAGTTCCGCCAGTACCGCGGCTGGCTGCCTCGGCTGCGGCTCGGGCTGCGGCTTGTAAACCTGCTTCGGAAAGATCCGCAGTATGCGCAAAGCCGGTCGTTTCACCCTTGATGACGCGAATTCCCGCGCCACGACTTCGCCCGGTCGAAAGTTGTTCAATTCGACCGTCATCTAGGCCCACTCCGGTGCCTCTCCAGTCCGAAGCAAAGATTTCGGCGAAATCAGCACCCGTTTTCAATGCGGTGGCTAGAACTCTTTCAAGGATGTCATTGTCGATCACCGCGCCAGCCTACAGAGCAGTCGAAATGCTGGCCTGACGGTGCCAGTACATCTGTCGGGACTTCTCGCCCGACGGGACACTGGCAAACTGAATAGATTGAATGGCGTGGAGGGATCGAGCGACCAGACTTTGCAAGCCAACGTTGCCGACCTCAGCGAACCGAATTCTGACGGAAAAGAGACGACACCCTCTCCAACGGAGTATCCACGGCGGGTTCATCGCACCCACTGGTGGAAAGAAGCCCTCATCATGGGCGTTTTTTATCTGGTGTACTCCTGGAGTCGCAACCTTTTCGGATCGGCCCGCCTTGCTGCCGACGGTGTACCTGAACAGGCTTTTCATAACGCTGAACTTCTGATTCGTGTTGAACGAGCTATCGGTCTTTTCCATGAGGAATCCATTCAGGACTGGTTTTTGCCCTACGACGGATTCATCCAGTTCTGGAACACCTTCTACGGAACCGCCCACTTTGCCGTGACCCTGGTCGTTTTTTGGGTGTTGTTCGCCAAACGGAAAAATGTTTTCCCCCAATGGCGCAACACTTTGGCCATCACCACCGCTTTGGGAATCATCGGCTTTTCACTTTTCCCAGTCATGCCCCCGCGACTTCTGGATGCTCCCTGTCCCAGCCAACAAACCGGAAGTTTTGGCGGAGCCTGCATTGAAAGCAACCTGCGCAATGCCGGCGCCGACGGCATTCGCGGCACCCTTGATGACCGCTCGTTTGGCTTTGTCGACACCCTTCCGGAATTTGGTGCCGGACTTTGGACTTTTGACTCTCAAGCCATGAAATCCATTTCCAATCAATATGCAGCCATGCCGAGTATGCATATTGGTTGGAGCAGTTGGTGCGCTTTTGCCATGTGGCCACTCCTGCGCAAACGTTGGACGAAGGCGGCCATGTTGCTTTACCCGGCGATGACCTTGTTCTGCATTGTGGTCACCGGAAATCACTATTGGATCGATGGCCTGGGAGGACAATTAGCCCTCGCCGTGGGAGCGTTCCTGGGATGGGAACTGCACCGCCGCAATCAGTCTCGGTTGGATCGCAAATTCCGCAGGCAATTCGAAAGAGCCTCGGCCTCGATTTGACCGTCGTCACGTTGCTGGTCAGAGCACGATTACTCGGCTGACAGCACCGCCGGTAGCGTTCAAAGGGTCATGAATCTTGAGTCCCTCCATCAGCCCAGCGATCTCAAGCGGATGTCCTATTCCGAGGTCGACGACTTGGCCGGGGAGATCCGGGACTTCATCGTCCAGGCTGTAGCCAGCAATAGCGGACACCTCGGCTCAAACTTGGGTGCCGTTGAGTTGACCTTGGCCCTGCATCGGGTCTTTGAGTCGCCAACCGATGCCATTTTGTGGGACACCGGTCACCAGGCCTACGTCCACAAAATCGTGACTGGGCGCTCCTCGGGCTTTCAGCAGTTGCGACAGTCTGGCGGTCTATCGGGTTACCCCAGTCGCGAGGAGAGTGAACACGACTTC
>JBJOFA010000261.1:0-3181 GCA_046049015.1 Actinomycetota bacterium
AACCTTGGCCGATCCCATTCCGAGACTGGCCCCCAGTCACCTTCCAGCCGTTACCCTGGGAGCGATGTCCACTGCGCCCTCCGCAAAAACCCCAGGTGACGACACTCCCCCTCTGCGCTACAACGCCTCACTAGCCCGCGATATCGAACAGCGCTGGCAGGATCACTGGGAGCACGAGGGAACCTTCGACGCCCCGAATCCCGCCGGTCCCCTCGGTGATCCCGACAAGGTCGCTGGACGCCCCAAGCTCTTCATCATGGACATGTTTCCCTACCCCAGCGGGGCCGGCCTACATGTTGGTCATCCGCTTGGCTACATCGCCACTGATGTCTATTCGCGTTTCAAACGAATGACTGGTTTCAACGTTCTCCACACTTTGGGATACGACAGTTTCGGTTTGCCCGCCGAACAACACGCCATCGCCACTGGTGTGCATCCGCGAGTGAACACCGAATCGAATGTGGCCAATATGCGCCGTCAACTGCGCCGACTGGGGCTCGGACACGATATGCGACGCGGGGTCAGCACCACCGATGAGGATTTTTATCGTTGGACCCAATGGATCTTCTTACAAATTTTCAATAGCTGGTATGACGAAGAACTTCAACAAGCACGACCCATTACCGAATTAATTGAACAATACGACAAAGGTAAACGGCCAACGCCCGACGGACGCCCATGGAGTGCGCTAACCAAACTCGAACAACGTTCCATAATTGATAATCAACGATTGGCATATTTGTCGGAGGCCCCCGTCAATTGGTGTCCCGGTCTCGGCACCATCTTGGCCAATGAGGAAGTCACAGCTGATGGTCGCAGCGATATTGGCAACTATCCAGTGTTCAAAAAGTCCATGCGTCAATGGATGATGCGTATTACTGCCTATGCCGATCGACTCCTCGAGGATCTTGAGCGATTGGATTGGCCTGAGCCCATCAAGTTGATGCAGCGAAATTGGATTGGTCGCAGTGAAGGAGCTCAAGTCACATTTGCCACGGCAGCCGGTGGCATTTCGGTGTTCACCACTCGTCCGGACACGCTTTTTGGTGCCACGTTTATGGTGCTGTCACCAGAGCATCCCCTGGTTGAAACCCTCACGACAGCCGATCAGCGGGCGTCAGTCAACGCTTACCAAAGCGAAGCGGCGTCGAAATCCCAAATGGACCGCACCGACGAGAGCCGCGAAAAGACTGGTGTGTTTCTCGGCTCTTATGCCACAAACCCGGTAAATGGGCAGGCCATTCCGATTTGGATCGCTGATTATGTCTTGATGGGCTACGGGACCGGCGCAATTATGGCCGTACCCTGTGGCGATCAACGCGACTTCGAGTTTGCCCGGCGATTCGATCTACCGATCGTTCCTATCCAACAGCCATCTGATGACTGGTTCGTCGCCCGTTCTTTAGAACCGCAACAAGGGCCATTGATTAACATTTCTTCGTGGCCTGAAGCCTTTGTGGGCGATGGAACGTATATCAATTCATCCTCGTCAGCTTTCAGTATTGACGGACTGAATTCAGTTGATGCCGGCAAACGAGTAGTTATCGACTGGCTGGCTGCCAATGGTGTTGGTGAACCTACGGTCAACTTCAAATTACGCGACTGGCTCTTCAGCCGTCAGCGGTACTGGGGCGAACCATTCCCCATCGTGTACGACCAAGACGATCAGCCGGTTGGCGTTCCCGAGTCCATGCTGCCGGTCTTGCTTCCAGAACTTGAGGATTTCAAACCTCAGGCCCTAGATCCCAACGATGACGTCACCGATCCGATCCCTCCCCTAGCGCGTAGTGCAGCTTGGCGTACGGTCACCTTGGATCTTGGTGATGGCCCTCAGCCATACCGTCGAGAAATCAACGTCATGCCCCAATGGGCGGGCTCGTGCTGGTACGAACTGCGATACTTGGATCCCACCAACGATGAAGCCTTAGTCGATAAAGCCGTTGAGAAGTACTGGATGGGTCCCGCCGACGGCGGAGATGGACGGAGCGGTCACACCGGAGGCGTTGACCTATACGTCGGCGGGGTTGAACACGCTGTACTTCATCTGCTCTATTCCCGCTTTTGGCACAAAGTACTTTTTGACCTAGGACACGTCTCCAGTTCAGAGCCATTTCATCGACTCTTCAACCAGGGCTACATCCAGGCTTATGCCTATCGCGATCCGCGCGGCCAACCTGTTCCCGCCAATGAGGTCGAGGAGCGTGACGGTACCTACTGGTTTGAGGGAGAACAGGTTGCTCGCGAATACGGCAAGATGGGTAAAAGTCTGAAAAACATCGTGACTCCCGATGAAATGTACGACGAATTCGGCGCTGACACCTTCCGTTTGTACGAAATGGGCATGGGACCTCTTGAAGCCAGTCGCCCTTGGAATACACGTGATGTGGTTGGCATGCAGCGGTTCCTGCAGAGGTTGTGGCGCAACTTGGTTGACGAGAACTCCGGCGAATTCCGGGTCATTGATCAGCCATGTTCGGATGAACTGCGCAAATTACTTCATCGCACAATTGCGGGCGTCTACGCCGATATGGATGCCTTGCGCTTCAATACCGCCATCGCCAAACTGATCGAACTCAATAATGCTCTCACTCAAGAAGTGGCTATTGCTGGTGGAACGCCACGTGAAGTGGCCGATCCGTTAGTACAGATGCTCTCTCCATTGTGTCCACACCTTGGCGAAGAACTGTGGCTGCGCCTCGGTCATAGTGAAACGGTGACCTATGTGCCGTTCCCAACTCCCGATCAATCACTTTTAGTGGACGACACCATTGAGTACCCGGTGCAAATAAACGGCAAGGTTCGCACACGCATCGTGGTTCCCACCGATGCCGACGGCGACACGGTACAAGCTCTGGCATTAGCCGATGAGAAAGTTCTCGCTGCCTTGGAAGGGGCGAAACCCAAAAAGATCATCGTGGTCCCCGGACGCTTGGTCAATTTTGTTATCTGACGCGATTGAAACTTTCTAGAGCGCACGTAGTCGATCCACAAGTCCCGAATAGCGGGGACGCTGGTTCTCTATTGCATGTTCAATATCAGAACGTGACCCGATAATGACCAAATTTGGCTTGGCACGTGTAGCAGCGGTGTATAGAAGTTCACGTGTACATAGTGGCGACTCTTTGGGGGGTACGACGACGACGACTGTTCCAAACTCTGAGCCCTGGGCCTTGTGCACTGT
>JBJOFA010000262.1:0-3180 GCA_046049015.1 Actinomycetota bacterium
TAGCCTACCTCTAGACCCCAGCTTCCCGGCTTGTCGCTACCGGCAAATACGGAAGGTTTGACGAACAAAATGCCATTGCCGCCCAGCTGCGGACCAAGCACGCGGCCGAAAGTAACAGCAATGCTGGCGAACTGCTTATCGTTTTCCCAGTCGAAGTTCAGGGCCGGATCATAGGTGATCAGGTTCTTCGGATTGGCCAGTTTCGGTACGTAGTAGAAATCGATGGTGGTGGAGTTCACATCGGCACGGCTGCCATCACCCCAGAGACTGTTGCTCTGCACCAGTGCCGGCGCGAAGATGTTGCCGCCCTGCAGAAACTTGGCGTAGATGAGCGTGCCCTTGAACACGTTCTGACCGGTGCCGAGCTCGGGCCGGGCGGCGGTGTCGAAAATCAGTTCGCCTTTGGCTACGAAGGCGTGCTGTTTGGTCAGTCCGAACACATGGGAAATCTCCAGCGAGGCATCGCCGATGTCGTAGCCGTCATCGCCGAGCACGTCCACATACGTCACCGGCACGCGCACGCGCAGGGCATAGCTCTGGGCCTCATCCAGCGGCGTGGTGTAGCTCAGACGCAGCGTGCCGCTGCTGAATCCGTTCTGCAGATCGAGGTATTCGTACTTGGCCTCGGCCACGGTCTGCAGCTTGGTCGGATCGGTGCCGTTGTTGACCGGTTCCGCAGGTTTGGCCTCTTGGGCCAAAACCTGGGAAACCGCCATATTCAAGAGAACGAAAGCAATAATATTCTGCATAGACTCAACTCTCCTGAGGATATTCGTTGACCGTATTATATCGTCTGTCGATGCATCCATGCATAGCCTAGCACGCGAAAACGAGCCCCTCACTTCACCAATTCCAGCTCACCTGGACGCCAGGTCTTGTCGAAGAACGGTTCAAGTGGGCTGTACAGGCGTAGGATGACGTTCCAGCCTTTGCCGGGAACTGTCTGCACCCAGTTGGCCTCATGCCCCACCGGAGCAGTCGGACCGAAATAAACGTCCACCGAGGTGTCGGGGTTGGTCACGATTCCTTTCCGCTGACTGCCCATGCTTGGGAACGGGCTGTCCGTCTGCAGCATCGAACGTGTCTGGTTGTCGTACACGACGAGCGACCAAAAGTTTTTGATGGGGATATTCGGCGGTAGGTGAAGCTTGTAGTTCTTGCCGCCGTCGAGCATCTGGCCGTCCGCATCCTTGAAGGCCATTACATACTGGGACCCTGCTCCGACCATCTTCTCGATCATCGCTGGCGTGTGGATAGTGGCGTAATAGAAATAATAGGTCCGGGAGTCGAGCAGCCGGCCACCATTCTTCACCAAGTTATAGTCGATGCCCTCGAACCCAACCACCGGGTTATTCCAGGCACTGTTCGGGTAGAGGTAGAATTCCTTGTCACGACTGCTGAAGATGATGGCGCGCGCCGTAGCGTTACCGACCGCGGCGGCCTCAGTGAGAATCTTCTTCAGCCGCTCATCCGGTGCGAAGGGCTTACCTTTTTCGATGCCAATCGAGGCGAGCATACCGAGGGTTTCCACGTCCATCGCGCTGACTGGTTCCTCCTGCACGACCTGGTTCAGTTCTTCATAGAACGAATAGTTGTTGGCATGGATGGTGTTCATCTCCTTGCCAGAGCCATTGACGAAGTTTACTCTCGACGCGCTGGCATCTTTGCCCAGCGGATAGACCTTGAGGGCTTTCTTCATGCCGTCAACGGCGGGCTTCGGATCACCATTGACGAGGTTGCCGCGCCAGAAGAAGAGGTTGTTGAAGGTCGGCGAACGCACCACGATATAACCGTCCGGGACTTCACCGGTGTAGCCAGGCGGCAACATCAAATACTTGCCGCCTTTGCCTTTATCCGGCCCCACGAAACCGAAATCGGTGACGTTGCGGAACCAAAAATCATCGATGACTCCGAGCACGTTCGGTGGTGTTTCCAGAACCAGCGGACCGTCCTTCAGGTTCAACCAGCTCCAGGCATAGACGCTCTCGGTATTGGCCGTGAGGAACAGCGATTTCGAGTCCATCAGTGTCTCGAAGACAATAACCGTCTGGTTGTCCGGGCCGAAGCTACGAATCGCATTGCGAATAGCCACCTGCGAGGCGGCCGGAACGCCGGTCAGAAACGCCTGTACTCCGCGTTGAAAGTCGAGGTTGTCATAGACTTTGTCCACGGTCGATTGATCAGGGAACCCATCATTGAACTTGAGCGTACCTAATCTAGTTTCAACGGAATCCGGTGTGGTGATCTCCTCTGGTATGGCGGTCGTCATTTTCATCTTTGGCGCATCAGCAGCGAAGGTAGTGGTTGCCGAAAGTACGCCAAAAAATGTAGCAGCGATTAGACTATTTTGATATTTTGCTTTCATCGTATTTCCATCATGGGTGAACGAGTTGAATTACTTTACTGACTCAATACTAGGTAATGGCCAGCTCTTGTCGAAATAGGCTTCGGTTGGCGCATATAGGCGGAATAAGGTGAACCAGCCACGACCTGGGACAGTTGGAATCCAATTTTTCTCGAAGCCTTTCGGCGGCTTTGGTCCCATATAAATATCTACCGATCCATCGGCATTCTTGATTAAATCCATACGCGATGAGCGGTCGACGATTTCTTCTTTAGTGACGATGAAGCTACGTGTGTCCACGTCGTACAACGTAACTGACCAAAACTGTTTGGCAGGCGCATTAGCAGGCACACGCAGGCGATAGTTCTTGCCGCCGTCAAAGCGACTACCGTCAGCGGCAAGTTCATAGGCACCAAGATACGCTTGACCGACACCCGGGGTCTTGCTGACCATTCCCATGGTGGTAGTAACCGCTTCATAGAAATAATCTGCGCGCTCATCTAGCTGAGTGTAGTGCTCAGATTCTTGGCTTGGATCGAGCATAATCACGTATTGCCAGTTTGCATCTTTGCGATAGTGCGATCCAGCGATACGCTTGTCGAAGCTAATAGCCATTGCCATTGATTCGCCCACGAAGCTTGCTTCTTCCAGTAGTTTTTTCTGCCGCGCATCTGGGTTGAACGGTTTGCCCTTCTCGATGCCGAGTGGCGCCAACATGGCCATGAACATCCGGTCACGCTCCAGAACAGGTTCGCGATTAATGATGTCTGACAGACTTTGCCAGAACGCTAATCCACGTGGCGGAACCTGACTCCACTGACGTCCTTCAGGACTTG
>JBJOFA010000263.1:0-3174 GCA_046049015.1 Actinomycetota bacterium
CACCGAGAACGAGGTCGAATCCCCGCTGGGCCAGGTGTCGGGCCAACTCCGGACCAACATAGAAATGGGCGTTACCAACGACGGCAACCGGACGGGAAGATGTCATGGCCTGAGAGTATGTAGTGGCAGGAGTATTGTCAATTGTGTAGATCTGCTACTGGCGGTCAGCAAGAGAGACGGGAATGAGCGAACGAATGAAAAAGCCTCACGAGTACGCCGGTTTCGCCGGCCGGATTGGTCGCACGGTGGCCGAATCGGAACCAGCGTGGATTGAACGTCCCCATCCTGGTACTGGAGCGCCCAATGTGGTGTTTGTACTTTTTGATGATCTTGGGTTTTCTCAATTCGGATGTTACGGATCGACGATCGATACGCCCAATATCGACCGTCTGGCTCAACAAGGTTTGCAGTACACGAACTTTCACGTGACCCCGTTGTGTTCGCCCACTCGTGCTTCATTATTGACCGGGCGAAACCATCACGCCGTTGGCATGAGGAGTGTCTCAAATTTCTCAACGGGCTTTCCACATATGCGTGGCAGCATTTCGCCGCATGCCGCCACCATCGCCGAGGTGCTACGAGATACTGGATATGCGACCTTTGCTCTGGGTAAATGGCATCTATGTCCTATGACTGAAGCTTCGGCAGCGGGACCATTTGATCAGTGGCCTTTGCAGCGTGGCTTTGATCGCTATTACGGGTTCCTTGACGGAGAAACTGATCAATTTCATCCAGAGTTGGTGTATGACAACCATTGGATAGATCCGCCAGCACGTCCCGAGGATGGCTATCACCTCACCGAAGATCTGGTCGACAAAGCAGTTGAGTTCGTACATGACTCAGTTTCTCTTCGTCCTGATCGTCCATTTTTTATGTACTTCGCGCTGGGGGCCACCCATGCCCCTCATCAAGCTCCCAAAAGGTCCATGGAAAAGTATCGAGGAAAGTTTGACGAAGGATGGGATGTCATTCGCCAACGATGGTTCGATAACCAAAAGAGACTGGGACTTATCCCCGCCGAAACGGTTCTGGCACCGCGAAATCCGGGCGTTGAAGCCTGGGACGATCTATCGGAAAATCAGAGGCGTTTGGCTTGCCGACTGCAAGAAGCTTTTGCCGCCTTCCTAGATCACACCGACGAGCAAATAGGTCGACTAGTGGCCGCTCTTGAACGACTTAACGTGGCTGATAACACGATCTTTGTCCTATTGGCCGATAACGGAGCCAGCCAAGAAGGCGGGCCCTTTGGCGTATTGCACGAAATGAAGTTCTTCAACTTCCTTATCGAAACTCCGGACGAAGCAATTCATCGCATCGATGACATTGGCGGGCCTCATAGTCACTCCAACTATCCCTGGGGCTGGGCTCAGGCTGGGAATGCTCCCTTCAAATGGTACAAACAAAATGTTCATGAAGGTGGGGTCCATGTTCCGCTGATTGTGCGATGGCCAGAAGGTATCGCCACCACCGGTCTGCGAGATCAATTCCATCATGTCAATGACCTGGTTCCCACCATCTACGAAGTGCTGGGAGTTACCCCGCCGGCGACGTATCGCGGATACGAACAAATGCCAGTTACCGGCACATCGCTGGCCTACACCTTTGCGTCGAGTGACCTACCAAGTCGTAAGGCAGTTCAGTATTTCGAGATGGTCGGTCATCGAGCCATCTATCACCAAGGTTGGAAGGCTGTGACTCGTCATCAGCCTGGAACCTCTTTTGATGACGATACGTGGGAGTTGTACCACGTGGAGGTTGACCGCTCAGAGGTTTTTGATCTGGCATCTCAGGAGCCTGAGCGATTGCGAGCTCTCATCGACTTATGGTGGGTTGAAGCTGAGAAAGAAGGCGTATTGCCACTCGATGATCGGGGCGTGGAACTTTTCGGGGCGCGATTTGCCGACCGAACTGTGCACCCAACATCGCGTCGTTACATGTATCGCCCACCGATGTCCCCACTTCCAGCACAAGCCTCAGCAGCCATTGCCGGACGTAGTTGGGATATGCGGGCTGCAATATCTCGAGAGTTGGGTGACGACGGAGTCATCTACGCCACCGGAACGGAAAATTCGGGGCTCAGTCTGTTTTTGCTTGGTGATCAATTAGTACTTGACTACAACTGTTTCGGCGACCACCAAATCCTGGAATCAACCGCCCCAGTTCCTTCTGGTACATGTGAGGTGGGAGTGCGCTTTCGTCGAGAGGGTCGCGCCGGAAGAGTGACACTAGTTGTGAACGGCGATGACGTCGGAGAAATGGTTGTTCCCTTTGCCATGCGAATGTTTTCGAGCGTAGGGCCGAGCGTTGGATACGACCATGGATCGCCGGTAAGTGACTTATACCGAGATCGGCGGGATGGTTTTCCATTCACTGGAGAACTTGAATACGTAGAAATCGCACTGGTTTCTCCTTCGGCTCAGGTGGAGTCCGAGGTTCAGGCCGTTGAGAAACGGTCGGGATTCGGTCGCCAATAGAGCGAAAGGGGCGATGAGCGGGCTGGTGCGCGATAGTAGGAGGAGGGAAACTCTGCACTGGGGTACTTCGAGGAGGAAGCGATGAGTTTCACCGCATCGGATGAAGACATCGATAAGGCATTGGCAGAAGCTCAACTTCCGGCCTTATTAGCGGCGATCGCCCATTTGACCGGCGATATGGCAATCCTGCGACCTCATTTGCGCCCCGACCCACTTCTAGCTGCCCAGGAGCAGGGTGGTCTCACCCCAGAGCAACAATGCGAGATTAGGTCGGTGGCTTCACTGGCTTTGAAGGCCTTTCGTGATGGCGGCGGAAAGCGAACCTTTCAAGCCACCACGAGTGACTTACAAGCTTTGATGTCTTTCACCGTGGGCGCCGATGTTGGAGTGGAATATGTGCCTTTGATGTTGGAGGAGCTTTCGGTTACCGGAGACGACCTCCGCCAGCCGACGTGGACCAAGGACGAGCTGGCGCCGCAGCGTCCCTTCAAAGTCGTCATCGTGGGATCCGGTATGTCTGGCATCTTGGCTGCTCATCGACTCTTACAAGCCGGGGTCGAAGTGCAGATCCTGGAAAAGAACAGGAAGCAGTTACACGTTTGAGCCGAGTAGGTTTTGACAAGGTATTGGGTTTTCTGAAAAACGTTCGTAGCGGGGTTAAGGTCCATCTAAACTGTCGGACGACAGGCGGGTCGCGGTC
>JBJOFA010000264.1:0-6508 GCA_046049015.1 Actinomycetota bacterium
CGATCTCATCGACCTTGGCCACATTCTCCGGACGGGGATTATCCATGAAGTTTTCCTCCTTTCGCTTCTACTCGGGGCCCGCAGACGCGAACACCACGAGGAGCAAAAGGACTCCGTGCGGTTTCCGCCTCGGTTGGCGGGGATGACTCCCCCTTAGCCACCAAGCGGTGGACCGACTGTCTCTGGCAAGCACTTATGTTCAGATGAAACTACCGGGCACTACGACGTTTACGACACGACATTTACGACACGATGTCTACGACACGACAACAACGTGTTCAGTTAGCTGGTAGTTCAGGCTGGTTATTTCAAGCTGGTTATTTCAAAAAGGTTTTCAGACTGTCTCGGGACGAAGGCGGTTGAGATCGACCTTCACACCAGGTCCCATGGTGGACGACAAGGTGATCTTCTTGATGTAGCGACCTTTGGCTGAAGCCGGCTTGGCCCTTTGAATCTCATCGAGAACCGCTCGGAAGTTGGCCTCGAGGGCCTCCGGAGCGAAGCTGACCTTGCCGAGTTGAACATGGACGTTTCCATAACGGTCGGTGCGGTACTCCACCTTGCCGCCTTTGAACTCGCCGACGGCCTTACCCACATCTTGGGTAACTGTTCCGGTTTTGGGGTTGGGCATCAAACCACGGGGTCCGAGCAGTCGGCCGATACGACCAACGAGGGGCATCATGTCCGGAGTGGCGATAGCCAAATCGAAATTGAAAACTCCCTTTTCCACCTCGGCGGCCAAGTCATCGGCGCCCACAATGTCGGCTCCGGCTTTGCGAGCCTCTTCGGCCGCTTCACCAGTCGCAAAAACTGCTACTCGAAGGTTCTTGCCAGTTCCCGACGGCAGGGCCACGGTTCCGCGCACGGCTTGTTCGGCCTTACGAGGATCAACGCCCAAGCGGAAGGCCACTTCTACGGTTTCGTCGAACTTGGCCGGGGCCATGCTCTTGACCATTCCCAAGGCTTCAGTCGGAGCGAAGACCTGATCGCGGTCGTAGCGCTTAACGGCATCGTCGTATTTCTTTCCGGACATGATTGTCTCCCTCTTCCTGCTTTCACAGGATCTCGAGCCGGCCGGTTGAGGTTTTCCCGGTCCAGGCTTTGGTGCTGACGGCCTAGCCGCCAACGATTAATTGGATCAGTTTACCTTGAGCCCCATCGAACGGGCTGTGCCCCGCACCTGCTGCTTGGCTGCTTCCAAATCGAAGGCATTGAGGTCGGGCATCTTGATCTTGGCGACTTCTTCGATATCGGCTTCACTCACCGAACCGACAACGGTCTTACCCGGAGTCTGACTGCCCTTATCCAAACCAGCCTTCTGGCGCAACAGAACCGGAGTTGGCGGGGTCTTCAAAATGAAGGTGAAAGTACGGTCTTCAAAGATCGAGATTTCCACAGGGATGATGGTGCCAACTTGGCTTTCGGTGGCGGCGTTGTAGGCCTTCACGAAGTCCATGATGGCCACACCGTGGGGTCCGAGAGCGGTACCCACCGGAGGTGCAGGAGTGGCCTTACCGGCCGGGATCTGGATCTTGACGATCGCGGTAACTTTTTTCTTCGCCATCTGGCGCTTCCCTTCGTTGAACGACGTGTGTAACTCTAAAAAACCGTGACTAAACCGTGACTAAAACTTGGCAACCTGGCTGAAGTCCATCTCCACCATGGTCTCTCGACCAAAGATATTGACCAAAACCTTCAACTTCATGTGGTCGGGGTTGATTTCTGCCACTTGACCGGAGAAATCAGCGAATGGGCCTTCTTTGACGCGCACGCTTTCGCCAACTTCGTATTCCAGTTTGGGCTTGCGACGAGCGGCCGCTTCTTGTCCGTCACCCTTAGCAGACAAGAAGGTCTCAACTTCTCGGCGAGATAACGGTGTGGGCTTTTGACCCTTTTGGCTTTGACCAACGAAACCGGTGATACCGGGCGTGTTACGCACGCAGTACCAGCTCTCGTCATTCATGTTGCAACGAACGAGCAAGTAGCCCGGAAAGACCTTCTTTTGCACGGTCTGCTTGCGACCACCCTTGAACTCGACCACATCTTCCATGGGGACTTTGATCTCGTAGATCTGATCTTCCATGTTCATGGACTGGATGCGAGCCGCCAAGTTGGCTTGAACCTTCTTTTCGTAACCAGCTTGAGTGTGAACCACGAACCACTGACCGGGCTTACTCCACGGAGAGATCTCGGGGGTTTCGTCCTCGGCATCATCGTTAGTGCTCTCTGCTGATGCGTCGGAAGGTTCGCGCAAATCAATGACCTCAGGAGTCAGGTCATCTGTGCTCTGATCATCAGTGCTCTGGTTCTCGTCGGTTGTGTTCATGGCGTTCTCATTAGTCGATTGTTCTGGCGTCATCGGTTCTGTTGTCATCAGTTCTGGTACAACCAGTCAGTGAAGAATCCGAACACAGTGTCGGCGCCGCCGATGATCGCCGTGAACAAGACGATGGTCGCGAGAACCACCAGCGAATAGCGGCGGATCTCTGGCCACTTAGGCCAGGCGACCTTATTCATCTCTTCGCCTACTTCACGGAGATACTTGGCCGGAGTGGTGCGGTCATCCCGGGATCGAGTGGCGCGCGGCTGACGGGTGGGATTGCCCTTTTCATCAAGGGCCCCCGTCTTTTTCAAATGACGCTTCTGTTCTCTATTCAGATCCATCGCCATGGCGCTCGCCTATCTCTTCGCTTTTCAATCTTCGTTTGGATTCAGGTACTGGTGCAGGTAACTCGTTGTCGCAAGTGCGATTGAGCAGGGCAGGAGGGACTCGAACCCCCGACCCTCGGTTTTGGAGACCGATGCTCTACCAACTGAGCTACTGCCCTCAGTCGCACTATGTTCGCTGGCTTACCGTCAGCGAGTTTCCTTATGGTTGGTGTGCTTGCGATCGTGGCTGCAGTACTTGCTCATCTCCAGCCTCTCACGATCATTGATCTTGCTCTTGATCGTGATGTAGTTACGACGCTTGCATTCTGTGCATTCGAGGGTGATTTTCACCCTTTTGTCATTTCTGGGCATTTCAAACTCCGATCAAAGGTTTAGGCAAAAACAGAGACCTTGTCAGGTCACTTCAGGATCTTGGTGACACGACCAGCGCCCACAGTACGACCACCCTCACGAATAGCGAACCGCAAACCCTCATCCATAGCAATCGGCTTACCCAACTTACCCAACTCCACAGTCATCGTCACATTGTCACCAGGCATCACCATCTCCGTACCCGACGGCAACTGAACAGTGCCCGTCACATCCGTCGTCCGGAAAAAGAACTGCGGCCGATAATTATTGAAAAACGGCTTATGACGGCCGCCCTCTTCCTTATTCAACACATACACCTGACCCTCAAAATTCGTATGCGGCGTAATCGAACCCGGCTTACACAACACCTGGCCCCGCTCCACATCTTCTTTCTTCGTGCCACGCAACAACGCACCCACATTGTCCCCAGCTTGACCCTCATCGAGCAACTTGCGGAACATCTCCACACCCGTACAGGTCGTCTTTTGCGTATCCCGCAAACCAACAATCTCGACCTCATCACCAGTATGAACCCGACCCTGCTCAATCTTGCCGGTCACCACCGTGCCACGACCAGTAATCGTGAACACATCCTCAATCGGCATCAAGAACGGCTTATCCAACTCACGAGCCGGCTCCGGAATCGACGTATCACACGCATTCATCAAATCCATGATCTTGTCCTGCCACGCCGCATCCCCCTCAAGAGCCTTCAACGCCGACACCCGCACAACCGGAGCATCATCACCAGGGAACTCATACTCGTTCAACAACTCACGAACCTCGAGCTCCACCAACTCCAACAACTCTTCATCATCCACCATGTCGCTCTTATTCAAAGCAACAACAATGTACGGAACACCCACCTGACGAGCCAACAACACATGCTCACGAGTCTGAGGCATCGGACCATCAGTCGCCGCAACCACCAAAATCGCCCCATCAACCTGAGCCGCACCCGTAATCATGTTCTTGATGTAGTCAGCATGCCCCGGCATATCCACATGCGCATAATGACGATTCGCCGTCTCATACTCAATATGAGCAATCGAAATCGTAATACCACGCGCCTTTTCCTCCGGCGCCTTATCAATCTGATCAAACGGCGTGTACTCCGCCAACCCACGATCAGCCAACGTCCGCGAAATCGCCGCAGTCAACGTCGTCTTACCATGGTCAATATGACCCATCGTCCCAATATTCACATGAGGCTTCGTACGCTCAAACTTCGCCTTCGACATGCATGCTTTCTTTCCTCTTACTCGAGTACCTGTCGGTACGGTTTATGACTTATGAACTTGCTGTAGCGGCGATCGGGATCGAACCGATGACCTTCCGATTATGAGCCGGATGCTCTGACCAACTGAGCTACGCCGCCTGGCGCGCAGCCGGTTGGCTGCCCGGTTGTACTCACACCCGTCGCCGAGTGCTGAGCCCTCTGTCGGAATCGAACCGACGACCTTTTCCTTACCATGGAAATGCTCTACCGACTGAGCTAAGAGGGCGCAGGAGCGCGGCAGAGCCGCGGACCGGGTGGTGAGTGTATCCCCAGACTCGGACCATCCCCACCGCCAGTTCCGAACTGAAAACCACGAGCGGTACATTGTCTTGGTGAATTCAGCACCGAGAGTCGGGCCATGAGCGAGTCTCAATCGCCGATCTTCACCCGGCTGGCCAGTTTGGACGACGCGGCCGCTATGGCTGAAATCTATAACTTCGAGGTGGAAAACTCCACGGCCACCATGGATTTGGTGCCGCGAACCCTCTCTGACCAGCGACAATGGATTGCCGACCGCAGTGGGGCCTTCTCGGCACTCGTGGCGGTAACCAGCAACGGTGAAATTGTCGGCTTTGCTGCCCTCAGTCCTTTCAAAGAGCGAGCCGCTTATCGCCCCACCGTTGAGGATTCCATCTATGTTCACCGGGATTTCGCTCGTCAGGGTATTGGCCGCCAACTTTTGAGCGAACTTCTCAACATGGCCTCAACTTCGGGTTTTCACAGTGTCATGGCCCGAATCGAAGCGTCCGGGACCGCCAGCCAGGCCCTACACGCTTCCCTAGGCTTTCGTCGGGTCGGGGTAGAAATCGAGGTAGCCCGCAAGTTCAATCGCTGGCTGGACATCGTGGTCATGCAACGGCTTCTGAGCGAAAAGTAGCCGGAAAGTTAGAAATGGTGGGCCGGGCAGGATTCGAACCTACGTAGGCAGTGCCGGCAGATTTACAGTCTGCTCCCTTTGGCCGCTCGGGCACCGACCCGTCATTATGGAAAACATTGCGGAAAACGTTATGGATATTTTCTGACTGCGCTGTTCCGTTGCGGTCCGCAACAGCGCTTCTTGATCGTATCGCCCCGACCCGACGCGCCCCACCTCCGGTGAATCATCACCGCTCGGACGTTTATCTTCCGGGCGCGTAGCTCCCAGCCGTTACTATTTCTGATGTGCCCAGTTTCGATATCGTCTCCGAAGTTGACCGCCAAGAGGTCCGCAACGCCATAGACCAAGCCCAGCGTGAGATCGCCACCCGATTCGACTTCAAGAACACTGACTCCTCAATTGACCAAAAAGACCTGGTCATCACCATGAAATCGGTATCTGAGGATCGGCTGAACGCTTTGAAGGTCGTTCTCGAAGAACGTTTGGTGAAGCGCGGCGTTTCCCTAAGGGGCTTGGATTACGGCAAAGTCGAAGAAGCCACCCAGAATTCGGTTCGCCAGACCGTGACCATCAAGGTGGGCATCTCGTCGGATAAGGCCCGCGAGATCAACAAGTTCATCAAAGAAAAAGGTCCCAAAGGGCTGAGTTCACAAACTCAGGGTGAATCCATCCGAGTCACCGGGAAGAAGCGAGATGACCTGCAGACCATCATCGCCACTTTGAAGGCCGAAGATATGGGCATCCCCTTGCAGTTCGAAAACTTCCGGGACTGATTTTTTAGTCACGTTTTTTAGTCATGTTTTTAGTCACGTTTTTTAGTCTTCGTGGCCGGCTTCGGCGGCGCGGTGCTGCAACTCGGTGACCACACTGGCATCGGCCAAGGTGGTGGTGTCCCCCAAATTTCGACCTTCGGCCACATCGCGCAACAGTCGGCGCATGATCTTGCCACTGCGGGTCTTGGGCAATTCTGGGGTGAAGAATATGGCCTTTGGTTTGGCGATCGCCCCAATCTCCTTAGCCACATGGGCCCGCAGATCATTCTCATCAACTGTTGAGCCTCCGCGCAGAGTCACATAGGCAATGATGGCTTGACCAGTTGTTGCATCATTGGCCCCAACAACGGCGGCTTCGGCAACCGCAGGATGGGAAACCAAAGCACTCTCTACTTCGGTGGTAGAGATGCGGTGGCCGCTCACGTTCATCACATCATCAACGCGACCGAGTAGCCATAAGTAGCCGTCAGCATCAACTTTGGCCCCATCGCCGGCAAAATAGCGCCCTGGAAATCGGCTCCAATAGGTCTCTTGATAGCGCTCCGGATCTCCCCAGAT
>JBJOFA010000265.1:0-3164 GCA_046049015.1 Actinomycetota bacterium
TTATCCCTGCCCCATTGCCACTGTCAGCCCATGATGCTGGGGACTCTCTTGGTACCACGCCCCGCAGATACGACTCGATTTCAATATCGTTAATCGTGCGATTGGCCCCATCCGAACGATTCGTGGTGTAAATCGAACCCCGGTAGTGACGAACAAAGCCGGCTGCGTCGCAGACTCCCAACAGCGAAGAAGCGGGAGTTGCTGGGTCATCCCCACCGGGCACGCCGAATCGCACACCGACTGCATTGAACCCGGCGCTCACTTGACCGAGGTATTGCCAAGAGGACAGCGAATCTGACGCGCTCGGACAAATCCGTGATGCATTTCCCCACACTTTGAAGGTGGCCGTAGTCCCTGATGTTGAAACCTCGCGAGCTACTAATGAACCAAAATTCCCAGGTGTGCCACCAACCCAATTGGCGTTGCTGTTGCCAGCGACAACTGCCGTCTGAAGACCATCAAACGCCCCAAGAGCAACGGTAATGCGCAATGCGTCGGGGGCGACTCCGGCCACTGTTCCCCCGTAATAATGATCAAGGATCCAGTTCCAATCGCGTCCAAAGGAAACCGACCAACCCAGAGATCCGAACTGGCTGAGCCCTCGGCCATGACCATTGCCCTGGCCTTCGATGACCACCGCAACAGCATCGGCCGGATTGCCGGCCACAGCTTTGGCCACTGGTGCTGGAGGAATCAACCCCGGGACACCAAAAAGACTCACGGTAAGTAAAAGAATGCCGCTCTTGGCAACGTGGCGGAGAAGTGGGCGTGGGTTCATGATGTAAGTGCTTTGGCGTCTCCGAGATAGCAACGTGTCCCACCTGTATCGGCACGTTCCATCGCCTTCTTGACGATTTTTAAATCTCGGCACTAGCTAAAACTGGTCTGACCAAAGTACCGAAATCAGACGCTTAAAACAGGTCATCCCTGCTCGGAGGCCATAACTTGGAGACCTTCTTACCAAGTTAGGTAAATTTGGTGGCTCACGAAAGGCTGGCTTCAACGGCCAGCTGATCAACGAGTTCGTTCATAAGATCACCGTTGTGGGCTTTCACCCATGCGAAATCTGGGCGCTGATCCTCTGGAAATGAGAGATACAGATCAATCATTTCCTTCCACAAGTCAACATTCGCTACCGGCTCTTTTTTGGCATTACGCCAGCCATTTCGCATCCACCGCTCCCACCAGCGATCCTTGAAACAATTCACCACATAGGTAGAGTCGCTAACGATCACTAGTTGTCGTCCGCTGGCCTGCGCTAGTGGAGCATTGGTGCGCACGGCCTCCATCGCCGCGGTCAACTCCATGCGCTGATTAGTCGTTAACGACGAGGCTCCAATGCCACATGGCTCACCCGTGGGCGCAACAGCCCACGCCCATCCTCCTGGTCCCGGGTTGCCGCTACAGGCACCGTCGGTGTAGACGACGAATGACTTCTCGAAATCGTGACGATGTGCATTCATGGGCGCGTCATGTTGTCACACCATTGCCCACAACTGGGCGGATACCCGTCATTCTGGTTTCCCTAGACGACGGCTACCAAGCGGTAACTCTGCGAGACTATGACCATGCTTTTTGACGGCTCCGTACACCAACTTCCGGATACCGACCCCACTGAAACTCAGGAATGGTTGGACTCTCTCGATGCAGTGATTGATGTACACGGGAAGGTTCGCGCCCGCTACTTACTTTCTCGGCTTCTCGAAAAAGCCCAGAAGAGTCAGGTCAGCTTTCCAGCCACGGTCAGCACCCCTTATGTCAATACCATTCCGCGGGAGTTCGAGCCCTGGTTCCCCGGTGACGAACATATTGAGCGCCGTATTCGTGCCTTCATCCGTTGGAACGCGGCAGCCATGGTGGTGCGGGCTAACAAATTTGCTGATGGCATCGGAGGACACCTCTCAACCTTCGCCAGCTCAGCGAGCCTTTACGAGATTGGTTTCAACCACTTTTTTCACGGCAAAGATAACGGTACCGCCGGCGATCAGATCTATTTCCAAGGCCATGCCGCACCGGGCATCTATGCCCGTGCCTATCTCGAAGGTCGACTGACCGAGGATGACCTCGACCATTTCCGTCGTGAAATCGGTCGCGACGGTCGCGGCTTGTCGAGTTATCCGCATCCCCGACTGATGCCCGATTTTTGGGAGTACCCCACCGTCAGTATGGGTCTTGGTCCCATCACTGCCATCTATCAAGCGCGTTTCAATCGCTATCTTTTGAATCGCGAGTTAGATGACACCAGCAATAGTCGCGTGTGGGCCTTTATTGGTGATGGGGAAACTGATGAGCCGGAAACACTTGGTGCTCTCAGCCTTGCGGCCCGCGAGCAATTAGACAATTTGGTCTTCGTCGTGAACTGCAATCTCCAACGCCTGGATGGGCCGGTACGCGGCAACGGCAAAATTATTCAGGAATTAGAAGCAGTCTTTCGCGGGGCTGGCTGGAACGTCATCAAGGTTATTTGGGGTTCAAAATGGGACAGCCTCTTGGCCCAAGACAAAGATGGGGCGCTCCTCAATCAAATGAACACCACAGTTGACGGACAATTTCAGCGCTACTCCGTTGAGACCGGCAATTACATTCGGGAGAACTTCTTCGGCCCTGACCCTCGACTACGCCAGATGGTTGCCCATCTCTCCGATGATGATCTGCGCAATCTTCCCCGAGGTGGTCACGACTACCGAAAGTTGTATGCCGCATATCGAGCAGCGGCACAAAATCTGGGAACCGGAAGGCCCACGGCAATTTTGTGTAAGACCATCAAAGGCTGGACTCTGGGGCCCGATATTGAAGGCCGAAATGCAACTCATCAGATTAAAAAGATGACTGCGGAGCAATTGCGGACTTTGCGAGATCGACTCAACCTGCACGATGAGATCCCAGACTCCGCATTCGAAGGCGACCTTCCTCCCTACTTCAAACCCAGCAAAGGATCGATCGAATACCAGTACTTAATGGAACGCCGTCGCTCATTGGGTGGGTCTCTTCCAAAATTTGGCCATCGGCTGATTCCACGTATGACAAGAGCATCTCGTGATCAACCGGTTCATACTTCTGTCCCTGTGAGGCGTAGATCTTCAATTCTGGAAACAACGAATCCATACCGAAAGTCCGAGCTTCATCGGGAATAATCGGTACGACTCGGGGGCCAAATTTTTCAT
>JBJOFA010000266.1:0-3148 GCA_046049015.1 Actinomycetota bacterium
AACCCGATCGAACCTTGTGATGTCGTGGTATGTCACCATGTTTTTTTCAATGTTGCGGATCTCGAACCCTTTGTCGTCGCTTTGACCGCGATGGCCCGCTTGGGAGTTGTAGTGGTTCTACCCACACATCATCCGCTATCGGCTTGGAACGCCGCTTGGAAGCATTTTTGGAATCTAGATCGACCAGTGGGCCCCACATCAGATGATGCGGTGGCGGTCTTGAGAGCTCTCGGAATTGAACCGGAAGTATTTGTCGTACCTCGGCCGCCTTTGGTTCGTCAATCAGAGGATCCGGCGGCCTTAGTTGTGGCCGCTCGCCGTCGGCTTTGTCTCCCGGCTAGTCGAGATGCCGAAATCCAATCCTGGTTAGCAGACCATCCGCCATCTTTCATGCGGGAGGTTGTTGTACTTCGCTGGCCCGGAGGTCTTTCTTAGAGCCGGTGGATTGCCCTTCATAAATGCCACGCTCCGGAGATATGGCATAAGCAACGATGCACACGATGGCTGCTGGGACCAACATGGAAGCGCCGAAAAGTTCGATAACTAAAACTGTGCAAGCCACTGGAGTATTGGCGGCCGCTCCAAAAACTGCAGCCAATGTCGCGGCTGCCGCCAAAGTGGGTGGTAAATCAAGTGGTGCCGACAGAGTCGAGCCGAGGGTGGCTCCGATAACAAATAGAGGGGTTACTTCGCCTCCGGGAATACCGCTACCCAGAGCAACGGCGGTGAAAAGAATCTTCAGGGCCGGCTCCCACCAGTCGGCGAGCTCCCCGGTCAGGGCTTGATCAATGAGGGGCAGAGACAGTCCCAAATAATCACGCCCTACCAAAATCATCAAGAACAAAGTGGCCACTGCACCAATCACTGGCCGAATGGGCGTCCAAAGGATCCACCTCTGCAGCCCAATTCGAATGAACCGAGTGAGGGCCATGAAGATGCGGGCGGTCAACCCAGCGCACACGCCCACCACCACGAGCCGAAGCAGAACCCCGGTATCGAGATCGACCGGAAGATTCAGAATCGGAGTAGAACGTCCGAGGGCTTCAACAATTCGATCAGCCGTTACGGATGCCGCCAAGGCCGGTGCAAGACCCTCGTAGCGCAGTCGACCAGTCTGCTGAACTTCCAGACCGAAGATGGCCCCCGCAACTGGAACACCAAAAGCTCCGCCGAAAGCCCCTGCCATAGCGGCGATCAGAAGAAGTCGTGCATCACGTTCTTTCAGTCGTAGAGGTCTGAACAACAAGCTGGTCAGCGATCCGCCCACTTGGAGGGCCGCGCCTTCACGTCCGACTGAGGCACCCGAGAGTTGCGCAAGATACGTGGCACCAAAGATCAGGGGCGCCATGCGGTAAGGCACGATCGGTGGTGTTTGATCTGATTGTTGTTCGAGTGTCGCGGGGAGGGACCGTCTGATGACTAACGAAGTTCCTTGTTGACTGGGGCCTGCGCCGTAGTGGTAGACCAAACCAAGGGCGAAAGCCATGAGCGGCAAGGTCCACACCAACCAGGAGTTTTCGAGTCTGATATCGGTGGCGTTATCGAGGGCTTCGAATAACAGCCAGGAACTGGTACCGGTGATTAGGCCGACGACCACGGCACCAGCAGAGATAGTCAGCAAATGAAATCCTGCGGCCAGCGGAGCAACCTGGAGTCGGTGGCGAATCACCGCCCCACGCTAACTCGGCGGCAGTTGATCTGGAATTCTCACCAGTCTCTTACTGAACTCCGGCAGACTCTCAGTCGTGAGTCATGGAGTTTTGCGTCAAGTCGGGAGGATTTTGATTGCTGATGACGATCGTGCCATTCGCGAATCACTTGACCGAGCTCTGACCCTTGAGGGTTATGAGACAGTTGCCGTGGCTGATGGCGCTGCAGCTCTTGAAGAATTGCGTCAACGCCCGGTTGATCTCATCGTGCTCGATCTCATGATGCCCAATATTGATGGCATCACGGTTTGCCGAGTACTGCGAACTGAAAAAGATGCCACTCCAATCTTGATGCTCACTGCTCGAACCGAGACCAGCGATCGAGTTGAGGGTCTTGATGCCGGTGCTGATGACTATCTAGCCAAGCCTTTTGCCCTGGATGAACTTCTGGCTCGAATTCGAGCACTTCTTAGGCGACATAGTCGCGACGACGAAACGAGTTCGGTGTTAGTTCTGGACAACTTGGTGGTTGATGTGGCGGCCAGGCGAGTGCGACGGGGACTACGCGATATCGAACTCTCAAAAACTGAGTTCGATCTTTTGGAATTACTTGTTCGAAACCACAATCTTGTGCTCGATCATTCGACTATTTACGACCGCATTTGGGGATACGACTTCGGCCCTGATTCGAAAAATCTGGCGGTCTATATCGGCTATATCCGTCGCAAGATAGATACCGAGGGCGAGAAACGTTTGATCCACACGGTGCGGGGTGTCGGTTATTCAGCTCGAGTCATGTCATGAGGGTCTGGTCGTGAAAAAGAAATGAGTTTGCGTTGGAAACTGACTGCTCTCATGACTGCTGTCATGGTTGTCTCCACTCTTCTCGTGGGCACAATTTCCTATCAGTCCGTTCAATCGCGTCTGATGACCGAAATCGATCGGTCACTGGTGGAAGCAACAAATCGTTTTTTTGACCGGCCTAATGCCTCGGTGCGATTCGGGCCGCGAGGACGAGTCGTCGTGACCGTTCCTGAACGACCACTCGGTATTGAGCAATTCGTCGTGCAAGTCGCTGATGGTCAGGGCCAGATCCTTGCAGCATCTGAGAATGTGACCTTGCCTGTCTTCAAACTCGAACAGTGGAGTAGCACGGACCAAGCCTTAATTCAGAATTTGCAGTCCTCTCAAGGAGAGTTGTATCGAGTGCGAGCGGTGATTGTCGAACTAGGACCATCAACTGTGGCGATCGTCCAATTGGGACGTGATCTCGCTGAAACCACCAACATTCTTGATGATCTTCAACTCCGAACCTTGATCATTGGGGCCAGTATCGCCTTACTGGCGGCGATAGCGGGATGGGTAATTGCCACTGGCATGACCTCACGTCTACGTCGGTTATCAGGTGTAGCTGAAGAGATAGCTTCCACCACTCGGCTTGATTTTGATGTGCCCATCGCTGGTTCAGATGAAGTTGGGCGTGTTGGTCGATCTTTTCG
>JBJOFA010000267.1:0-3135 GCA_046049015.1 Actinomycetota bacterium
AATCCGTCAAACCAGTGAGGCGCGCAGTGAACTCGATCAGTGATGAACGCTTCTTCGACGCCGCATCTCGCAAACGGAGATAGAGGATCGGCAATTCTTCTTTCAGATCTGGAGCCAACAAGATGACCGTCGAAGCCGAGGCGGCCTCGTCAATGGTTGCCTGCGGATAGGAGAAAATACTCTCGGGTAGCCCATCGGCTAACTGCGCGCTCAACGCATCGATGCCCAGGGCCCGAGCCAGGCTGGCCCAGGCGAAAGCATCTTCATTGGTTCCTCGAGCACCACCGATGATGGCCACACTCGATGGGCCACTGGCGGCTATCGATTGAGAAATGAGCGAGCCGGCCATGGTGAGGGCCGAACTCCACGAGGTGGGCTCGAGACCAGTGGCGGTTTTGACCAAAGGCTGTTCGAGACGTGCATCACTCTTGACGGCCTCGAAAGCGAAACGTCCCTTATCGCAGAGCCAGCCATGGTTGACCGGATCACTATCCACACCTTGATAACGAACCAATTCGTCGCGACTTGATTCCACGGTGATCCGACAGCCCACCGCACAAGTCGTGCAGGTGCTCTCCGTCTTTTCCAAGTCCCAGGGACGCGCCTTGAAGCGATAAGGCTTAGCGGTGAGTGCGCCCACCGGACAGATCTGCACGGTGTTACCCGAGAAATACGAACTGAACGGCTCATCGGGGAAAGTCTGAACTTGAGTGTTATTACCCCGTGAGATGAAATGAATCAATGCGTCGCCGGCAACTTCATCCGCGAACCGGGTACATCGATCACACAAGATGCAACGTTCACGGTCCAAGAGCACCAACTCACTGATGGCGATTGGCTTTTCGTAGTGACGCTTTTCCTCAATGAAACGACTCTCACCAGGACCATGACTGAAAGCCTGATCTTGAAGTGGGCATTCGCCACCTTTATCGCATACCGGACAATCGAGCGGGTGATTGGCCAAGAGCAATTCGATCATGCCCTCTTGTGCTCGTTTGACCTGCTCGGTGTCGGTGCGGACAATTTGTCCTTCGGCCACTGGTGTCATACAACTGACCACCATCATCGGGCCGCGCGGACCTTCTACTTCCACCATGCACTGTCGGCACATTCCCACCGAACTCATGCGGGAGTGATAGCAAAAGCGCGGGATGTACTCGCCTTCACGATCTGCGGCGGCAATGATGAACTCACCTTTGCGGGCCGCCACTTGCCGGCCATTGAGAACGATCGAAACGGCGTTGGGATTAGGTGTCGAGGAGGTCTCTTCGATATTGGATTCGGTGGTCGTCACGGTGCTACTCCCACGGGAATCATGTTCCGACGAGTGATCTTGGCTTCAAACTCTTCACGGAAGAGAACCAATGCTGAATTGACTGGGGCGTAAGCCGAAGGACCAACAAAGCAAATCGTGTTCATCTTGTACGGAAAGGGAACGGCGCTCAGACCTAATTTCTCATTCGACGCATGAGGGAAATCTCCGGGACAAATTGAGGTTCCCACTTCAATGAGTTGATCAAGATCGGCGGGCGTTCCTTTGCCGTCAACGATGCGACTGAGAATGCGCTCCAGCCACGTTCCGCCTTCGCGACATGGTGTGCACTTTCCACACGATTCATGAGCGTAAAAACGGGTCAGTGTCAGGGCGGCAGCTGGAATGTCGGTGGTCTCGTCCATCACCATGATCGCTCCGGATCCGAGCATTGAGCCCGCTGGTCCCACCTGACTCGCCTCGAAGGGCAGATCTAATTGATCAGGAGTGAACCAGGGTGCTGAACCGCCACCGGGCACAAAGGCCTTCAATGCACGATCGCCGCGAATGCCGCCGCAGAACTCGTCTCCGTAAATCAGATCCCGGAAGGTTGTCGTGCCATTGATGATTTCGTAAACGCCGGGACGCTTGACATGTCCACTCACCGCCACCATCCGAGTACCCGGTGAAGTCTTGGTACCAATAGCGGCGTAGGCCTCGGCACCATTGAGCATCAACCACGGCAAATTCGCCAGTGTCTCGACATTGTTGACAATGGTTGGCTGCCCATACAGACCAATAGCCGCCGGAAAGTATGGGGGCTTCAAACGCGGCATACCGCGATTGCCTTCAAGACTTTCAATAAGCGCGGTTTCTTCACCCACCACATACGCCCCAGCTCCCCAGTGCAAAACAATGTCCACTGAGAATTTTGAGCCAAGGATATTTCGTCCCACGTAACCTGCGGCATAAGCCTCATTGAGTGCCACCGCCACGCGCTCTTGAGCTAAAGCCATTTCGCCGCGGACATATAAGAAACACTGCGATAGTCCAGCCGCATAACAGGCAATCAAACATCCCTCAATCAGCTGGTGCGGATCTCGTTCCATGAGCAAGCGGTCCTTATAGGTGCCGGGCTCACTTTCATCGCCGTTCACAACCAAGTATTTCGGAAACACACCCTGAGGTGTCAGGCCCCATTTGGTTCCCGCCGGAAATCCAGCGCCACCGCGTCCGAGAATGGTGGCGTTCTTGACTTCGTCATGGATATCCGATGCCGAACGACCAAGCGCCTTTCGCAAACCTTGATAGCCGTCGGTGGCCAGGTAACGCTCCAATGTGTACGAGTCATCGAACTCAAAACGCGAGGTCACAATCTTGGGTCGCGACCCGGCGATAAATCCGGGAGCGTGAGAATAGGTGCCGGTCACAGCGCCGCCTTTCCATCCATCCAAGCCGGAGCCTCAGTTACTGATTCCGGCGGCACTGCGCCCACACCGCGATCTGCCGGAATGTGCTGTCGTGCCCGAGCCAGGGTTCCGTGCACCGGAATTTCATCTTTCAAATTTCCAGAGCGAATATCGGCAATCAATCCGTCGAAATCTGCCGAGGTGACCCGGAGCCGATATCGATAATTGACTTGCAAACACGGGGCCTCGGTGCAGGCTGCCTGACACTCGGCGCGCTCCAGGGTGAACATTCCATCTTTGGTCGTGCCACCGATTCTCACTCCCAATGCTTTTTCAGCATGATGCATAAGTTCCTCAGCACCCATCAGGGCACATGACATCGTCCCGCAAATATTGATCAAGTACTTTCCAACGGGCTCAAACTTGAACATTTCGTAGAACGAGGCGGTGCCGTAAACCTCGGCCGAGGTTGCT
>JBJOFA010000268.1:0-3130 GCA_046049015.1 Actinomycetota bacterium
ATCTCCTTGCTCACGATGCTCTTCCGGATAGAACGTTGCGAGCAATGGTGCCGGTGTCAATTCGTACTGGTGACGAAGATGATCCTTGGAGCACTCGGGTATCAGCGATTGTGGCCGAATTACCGACATTGTGCGATGACCCCCGCGAACGCGTTCAGTTGTGTCAAGAAGCCATGGCCGATGCCAAGAAGCAATTCGATCTCATTCCCGCCGATGCCATAGCGGAAGGCACCCAGGCAACTTCTCCGGTTGTTTCCACGGCCGCTTTACGACTGGCTTCTCGTCTTCGGCTTGCCGACCGGATCAATCTTCCGACCAACGTGGTTATCTCCAACGTTCCTGGTCCGCGCCAGCCGCGCTATTTCGCCGGTGCCAAACTTGAGCAATACATCCCGATCTCCATCATCACCGACGGTATGGGTTTGAATATCACGGTACATAGTTGTCTTGACCGTCTGGACTTTGGCCTCATTGCGGCTCGAGAACTGGTTCCGGACTTGTGGGACTTGGCGGATTTTCACATCGATGAAATTGACCAACTTCTGGAGGCCTGTGGCATCAAAGGTGCCAAACCCCGTCACCCGGTCCATCATCGTCGAGACCGGACTTGATAACCCGTTACATACCCACAGAACCTCGCAGAGCTGCCGATATCATCGGTTGTCATTGCCCGGGTAGCTCAGTCGGTAGAGCAACGCACTCGTAATGCGTAGGTCGTCAGTTCGATTCTGATCTCGGGCTCTGCGTAAACATCTGTCACTTTTCACTGGATTCGGGCTCAGTGGCGGGCTAACGATTCAGCGCGGTCAGTAAATTAGCGCCTATGACAACGACCTCTGCTCGTATTCGATTTGGTTTACTGGCGCTCATTGCCGCTGGATCTTTCGGTCTCGCCGCCTGCGGTAGCGATGACAGTCCAACACCGGCTAGTGAGGCGCCCTCTAGTGAAGCACCATCCACAGACGCGACTGGAATGCCTAATCCGGCGTCGGTCTATTGCGAAGAGCAAGGTGGCACCTTAGAGATCGTGGATGAAGAAGGCGGTCAGGTTGGTTACTGCAACCTTCCCGATGGCACACGTATCGAAGAGTGGGAGTACTACCGCGCCAACCAGTGATCGAGATTGATCACGGTTTTTCTCAAATGCCGTAGACCTCGGGTAACCATTGATCAAGTCGTTCAAGAATCAGCGCACCGCTGTGCTCCAAAAGATGACCGTCACCTTCGCACACCACCACATGGCCCTGACCGGCCATTGCGGCCACGATCTCACTCGATTGCAGTGGCAACAACTCGTCCTGATCGCCATGAAACAACAGCAAGGGCCGTCCCCGAAGACCGGCGGCAATTTCGCATCCTGCTGACTGCGTCGCAAAGGTGGCAACACCGGCTACTTCATCCATGGCCACGCCAACTCGAATAGCCACTGCCCCGCCAAATGAATGACCCATCACGACAACCTTTTGAGCCCCGGCATCAGCGGCCAATTGCGTCGCTGCAGCCACATCCAAACAACAGGCATCCAAATCATTCGGGCGACGATAAGAAACCCTCAGAACCGGTACGCCCCGTGCAGACCAGCGTTCGCCCAGTTGCTGGTACAAACCCTGAGCAGGTCCGAGCAGTCCACCCATAGCCCCGCCGCAGGCCACGATGGCTGCAGGAACTACATCTGTTCCCGCAGGTACCTGATGCCAAAGCAGCGACATCATGCCCCGCATCGTGAACAACTCCACGTGCCGCAAAGTGGGAGTCACCATGACACTTTGTGTGGCCATCACCTCAAGCGCGTGAAGAGGCGTCTCCATCGCTTGTACCCTACTTTGGAGATGTCAGCCCCCCAGACTCCCATCATCAACTTGGACGATCCCCTGCAACGAGAAGTAGCGGTTCGAGTTGGTCGCGCCTGGCGCGAAATTCGCCGTGGCGCGTCAATGGGCCGACTCATCGAGTATCTCTTTGGTGCAGGTGACGACGCTCTGGAAATCGGCCAGATGGACACTCTGGATCTTCTCGTTCAGCAACCTGCCTGGCGTATGGGTGATCTCGCTGAAGCACTTCGCGTTGACCCTTCCACTGCCACACGCGCCGTGCAACGACTGGAGAAATTTGGTCTGGCGGAACGATGCAGTGGTATGGAGGACAAAAGAGTGGTCATGGTCTCGGCTTCGGAATTCGGTCGCCAACGCCATGCCGCGGCGGCCTCTCGTCGCGAAGAACTCATGAATCACATCATGTCTTCATTCGGTCACGGTGAATTAGAAAAAATGGCTTCCACATTGGAGCAATTCATCGGCGCTATCGACGACTTCGTCGATGGTCTGAATCGACGTCAACCTCCACACTCTCATGGCTGATCAATCGGTCTTTGCAGCCGAAGCCATGCAATACGCTCCTCAGCTCTTGAGTACCGCCATGCGCATGACCCGCAATCGTTCAGATGCGGAGGACTTGGTTCAAGAAACCATGCTTAAGGCCTACCGTTCATTTGCCTCGTATGAAGTCGGGACAAATTTACGAGCTTGGCTATTCAGGATTCTGACCAATACGTATATCAACAGTTACAACGCCAAGAAGGTGCGCCCCCAAGAGAGCGAACTAGGCGAACTCGAAAATCTCTACCTCTATCGACACGTCGGTCAGATGAATGACAAGTTGAAGGGTCAAAGCGCCGAGGACGAAGTCTTTAACTTGTTCACCGATGACGAAGTGAAGCAGGCCCTCGAAGACCTCCCCGAGTCGTATCTACTTCCCGTTCTTCTCGCTGACATCCAAGAGTTTTCCTACCAAGAGATTTCTGACATGTTGAATATCCCTATTGGTACGGTGATGTCCCGCCTGCATCGGGGACGTAAAGCATTGCAAAAGTCGTTAGTTGATTTCGCCCGTGAAAGAGGCTTGATCGATGCAACGACGTGATCCACACCTGAAGAAAGTGAGTCGCCATGGCCGAATGTGATGAGACCATCCGCCAGTTATATGCCTACCTTGACGACTTCCTCGACGAGGCTATGAAGGCTGACATTTCCTCGCACCTCGTGGAGTGCCCGGACTGCCAAGGTCGAATGGAGTTTGAGTACTCACTCAAAGTTCATATCCGCCATCGTGCTCAAGAGGAACCCCTGCCCGA
>JBJOFA010000269.1:0-3120 GCA_046049015.1 Actinomycetota bacterium
GGGAAACGGGCCGGTAGTACCGAGGGTTCCTCGCGAGACCCGTCATAGGTCGGCAACATGTCCACGGTGTTTTCGTCAATATCCGCCAGCAAATGATTGGCCAGAGGGTGCAATCGACATTCGGTGTAGCGGCTAGCGGCCGGTCCGAAATCTGGTGATCCGTAGTTGCCGTGGAAATCGATGAGGGGGTGCCGCAACGAAAAGGGTTGGGCCATACGCACTAAGGCGTCATAAATGGCGCTGTCACCATGAGGGTGATACTTGGCCATGGTGTCACCACTCACCCGCGCCGACTTCACAAAGGGACGGTCAGAACGAAAACCTTGTTCCTCCATATCCCAGATGATGCGGCGGTGTACTGGTTTGAGACCATCGCGTACATCGGGCAAGGCCCGAGAAACAATGACCGACATGGCGTAGTCCAAAAAGGACCGTTCCATTTCATCTTGAAGCCCAATTGGCTGCACCGGGATAACGGGCTGATCCGGGACGGCGTTTTCTTCTGGAGTTGGCGGAGGAGTTTTCTTTGAAGCCATTAGATATCTAAGAACCTGGTGTCTTTGGCGTTGGTCTGGATGAAGTGTTTTCGACTTTCGACGTCGTCACCCATGAGCACACCCATGACTTCATCGGCCAAGGCCGCTTGATCAACCGTTATTTGAAGCAAGGTGCGGGACTCTGCAGACATCGTGGTGGAACGAAGTTCATCCCAGTCCATTTCACCCAAACCTTTGAGCCGTTGGAATTCCTTTTTGTGATTCGGGTTTTCAGCCAGGAAGCGCTCTTTGGCCACGTCATCTTTCAGATAAACCTTGGCCTTGCCAACTTCGGTTGAGTACAACGGGGGTTGGGCAATGTACACATAGCCGGCTTCAACAAGTGGTCGCATTTGACGGAAGAAGAAGGTCAAGAGCAAGGTACGAATGTGGCTGCCGTCAACATCGGCGTCAGCCAAGATAATGATCTTGTGATAACGAGCTTTGGCTGAATCGAACTCATCACCGATGCCGCCGCCTATGGCCGTTACCAAGGCAGTCACTTCTGCGTTCTTCAACATCTTGTCGAGTCGAGCGCGTTCAACGTTGAGAATTTTTCCGCGAATGGGCAAGATGGCTTGAGTGCGGGGATCACGGGCATCAAGAGCCGTACCACCAGCAGAGTCGCCTTCGACGATGAAAAGTTCGCTCTCCTCCGGGTTGCCACTGCTGCAGTCTTTTAACTTGTCGGGCATACCAGCACCCGCGAGGGCGGTCTTACGACGGACGGCATTTCGGGCATTCTTGGCGGCCATACGAGCTTGAGCTGCTGCTTGGGCTTTGCGAACAACCTTGTTGGCCTCAGTGGGGTTTTCATCCAGCCACTCAGCCAGTCGCTCGTTGGTGACTTTCTGAACAAAGGAACGCATAGAGACGTTGCCTAATTTGGCTTTGGTCTGCCCCTCGAATTGGGGTTCGCTCAACTTCACCGAGACAATGGCAGTAATACCCTCTCGAATATCTTCGCCGAGAAGATTGTCTTCTTTTTCCTTCAGCAGTCCGCGACTCTTGGCGTACTTATTCACCACGCTTGTCAACGCCGTCTTGAAACCTTCAACGTGCATACCGCCTTCAATGGTGGAAATTCCGTTGGCATATCCGTGAATGCCTTCGTGATATCCCGTATTCCATTGCAGAGCAATATCTAACATCTGCCCTTCGTCTTCTTCTTCATAGTGAGCCACTTTGGTGAAGAGAGCGTCCTTTGATTGATTGAGGTGTTTGACGAAGTCAACGATGCCGCCCTTGTATTGAAACGAAACTTCTTGTTCCTTACCGGGTCGTTCATCTTTGAAGGCAATTTCCAAGCCGCGGTTCAAAAAGGCCATGGTCTGCAAGCGCTCAAGCACGGTGCGCGCCACGAACTCTGTTCCTTCGGAAGCAAAAATAGTGGTGTCCGGCCAAAAGGTAACTGAAGTTCCTGACGTTCGAGTTCGAGCGGGTGTATCACCAGTGATAGCGAGTTTGCTTTTCACTTTGCCGCCATCAATGAATTCCATGGCGTGACGTTTCCCGTTGCGATCAATTTCTAGAGTGACCCGCCGGGAAAGGGCGTTCACCACCGACACACCAACGCCGTGCAAACCGCCGGACACTTTGTAGCCCTCGCCGCCGAATTTGCCTCCAGCGTGCAAAACAGTCAGAACCACTTCAGCAGCGCTCTTACCTTTGTGCTCGCCTGATGGATACGGGTCAACAGGGATTCCCCGTCCGTTGTCCTCAACACGGCACCCGCCGTCGGCCAACAAGGAAACGGAAATTTTGGTGCAGTGACCAGCCATGGCCTCGTCAACTGAGTTGTCGACGACCTCCCAGATGAGGTGGTGAAGGCCGGCGAGGCCTGTCGACCCGATGTACATACCCGGGCGCAGGCGAACTGGTTCCAGTCCTTGTAGGACCTGAATGTCTTTTGCGCCGTACTCAGCGGTGGTGGCGGTGGATTTGGTGGGCACGGACTTCCTCGGGATCTAATCAGCCATTAAAACGGTGGGTGCTGCAGGTGAGAAATCGGTGAAAAATGGGCTCAACACAACGACAGAACACTAGTCGCTGGGGGGGATCATTTCGTGCCACGGCAAGCCCTATATGCAGGGAAAACACGGTGATTTTGGTCAAGGAAAAAGGTTGCTGTTCACGGTGATCAGATTGCCGTAGCGAAGTCTCTCAACGTCGGCGCCGCACTCGAATCTCAAGACGGTCCACGGGGGCCTGATTGACGGAATTTAGGCGTTTGAGAAGGTCGGATTCCAAGAATTTGAGCTGGGTTGCCCAGGCCGGGTCGTCCACCTCGACGATGAGAACCCCGGCGTCCAATTTGAGGGGTTTCACATGATGGCAAACCGGCTCTCCCACCAACTCCGCCCACCGACCAAAGACTGTGGCGGTGGTCCGCCGATCCCCCCCTTTCAGGGATTTGAGAATTTTCTCTAGGCCTCGAGAAAGCGGGACCGGTTCACGATTCCCAAATTCAGAACTCACGCTTCAATCCTCACCATCAACTATTTGACCAGACTCGATTCGGATGACCCGATCAGGTAAGGCGCTCTCTGGCAAGGGGCTTGCGGTGGTGATGACTACCTGTCCG
>JBJOFA010000270.1:0-3060 GCA_046049015.1 Actinomycetota bacterium
AGATGCCGCCATCGACGACGCTCCCCCGACGAAAACCGGGTCGGCATTATCAATTTGCCGTATAGCAGCTACTGCTTTGGCACAAATGGCATCCACCTGCGGCTCTCCACTTGATGCCACCGTGACTTCGCCGGCCAAAGTGCGGCCCACCAAACTTCTTTGCAAGTGCATGGTCACTGCGGTGAGTCGGGTTTCAGAGACTTCCTGATCAAACTCGAGATGCTGGCTCTCTACCGATCCGTTGGACATCACAATGACGATCAAGGCTTGACGGGCCGACAAGCCCACCACTTGTACTGAGCGGACTTCAATGGCCTCCATTTTCGGCCCCACGACGACTGAGGCATAGTTGGTCAGACCGGCAACGAGTTGTGAGGTGCGGGCCAACAGTTCTTCCATCCGGCCGTGTGCCCCGTCAAAAAATTGGCGCACCTGAGTGACTTTGACGTCATCAAGACGGCCTGGCTGGCTGAGATGATCCACGAAAAACCGATAGCCCTTGTCGGTTGGAATTCGACCGGCCGACGTGTGGGGCTGCGCAAGGAAACCTTCTTGTTCAAGCACGGCCATTTCATTGCGGACGGTGGCCGAGGACACGTTGATCTCGGGCGCGTTGGCAATGTGGGTTGATCCCACGGGCTGCCCGGTGCCGATGTACTCCTGCACCACAGCCCGCAAAATGGCGGTCTTGCGTTCATCCAACATGGCATTGGCAGGATACCGCCTCGGTTCTGGTCCGAAAGAGGCAGTTGACACGCTCTACGAACGGCCTCTGCGGGTCTTTCCCGCCGGCTATCTACTCAGTTCGAGGGCTCGTCAGTCAGTTCATGGATTGTTCAGTCCATCGACTTATAGCGAGCCAGGGCTACATCGCGTTCCACGGCGTGATCCACAATCGGAGGGACATATCCAAGGGGCACCCCCGCACCTTTGCGTTTGGCGTCGAACGGTGCATGAATCTGCGTCGCCGGGAGGCCGGCAAGTTCGGGAACGAATTGACGGACGTAATCGCCATTGGGGTCGTATCGCTCCCCTTGAAGGACGGGATTGAAGACCCGGAAATAGGGTGCGGCATCAGTGCCGGTGCCAGCCGTCCACTGCCATCCGTGGGCATTGCTGGCTAGGTCGCCATCCACAAGATGCTTCATGAAAAAGCGGGCCCCCCACTGCCAGGGCAAGTGAAGATCCTTCACCAAAAAACTGGCCACAATCATGCGCACCCGATTGTGCATCCATCCCGTGGTAGCCAACTCGCGCATTCCAGCATCCACGATGGGATAGCCAGTCTCTCCCCGACACCAGGCGGCAAAACGTTGCTCGGCGAGGGGACCCGAATCGTGAAGCAAGCCATCCAATTTGCGATTCAAATTCCGCCAACCGGTGTCGGGGTAACGAAAAAGAACATCGGCGTAAAACTCTCGCCAAGCCAATTCGCTGCGATAGGTGTCATGCGACTGAAGAGGTTGGAGATCGCTCAAGAGTTGGCGGGGGTGCACGATCCCCCACCGCAAGGCAGCCGATAGCCGACTTGAACCTGGCACACCAGGGTTGTTACGACGATCGGCATATCCGTCAAGACCAGTTTCACCACGCAACCGGAACTCATCCCATTGATCAGCCACCGTTTCTTCACCGTGGGGCAAAAGAGCAAACTCGACGTGCGGATGGTCCAGTGCATCGGCAATGGTCGGTGAGGGCAACGTGAACCATGAAGGATCCCGAGGCGGATCGAGGGGACTTGGCCATCCCGCCGCGAGCCAGCGCTTCGAAAACGGCGTGAAGACCGAATACGCGGTGCCGTCATCTTTGGTGATGCGTCCGGGTTCAACGGCGTAGGGAGAACCAATACCCTGCAATCGACATCCAACGGCAGCGAGACGTTCAGCAATGGCCTGATCTCGACTACGTCCGTAGGGGGCAAAATCTTGGGCGTGGTACACGTTGGTCACGCCATGTTCGGCGACCAGGGCCGGGATGATTTCCAATGGATCGCCAACGCGGACAACTAACGCCCCTCCCATGGAATTGTTCAAGGCATTCAAGGCCGCGGCCATATAAGCCAGACGAGGACGACCCGAGCGTTCCACCAAGAAGGGATCGACAACGAAAAGAGGCAGGACTTCGGAATGTGCAGAGAGTGCAGCGGTGAGAGCCGGGTTGTCGCTTAGGCGGAGGTCCCGACGGAACCACATGATGGCAAGTTCACGCGTCATCCCCCGATCCTCTCACCACCTTGGGCGCGAAACCGTGCCAAAACTGGTAGTTCTCATCCCCAGTTAGCCGCCCACGTCACAAACTGGGGTTCCAGACGACCAAATCTGGCACTGTTTCGCGCCCAATGAGAAGGTAGTGGAGGGTCAAAGGTGGGGGAATCGGCGGCGGAGGGAGTTGCCGTGCGCCGGGAAACCCTCGACGTCGGCCAAGGCCATAATCGTTGGCGCCAACCGACCCAGCGCTTCAGCACTCGCCCGCGCCACTGCAGTTCGCTTCAAGAATGCATCCACCGTCACGCCACTTGAGACCCGGGCGAATCCGTTTGTCGGCAACGATGCCGGACAGCCAATAACGAAGTTCGCCGCGGCGAAAGGTGTGCTCTGCCCGATGAGAATTTCACCGGCATTCACCAACTGATTGAGAACTTCAGCTTCAACATTTCCGCGCACGACCACTTGCAAATGTTCGGGTGCAAACATATTCGCCACTTCCGTGGCTTGGCGATAATTGTCCACCACCACACAGCCACCGTTTGTTCCCAATGACATTGCGGCCGCCTCTGCCCGTACCGCGGGAAGTGCAGCCAACTGTTCAACCAGAGCACGTTCAGTAGCCGCCGCCAGATCCTTGCTCGTGGTTACTAACAGCGTGCAACTATCGGTGCCATGTTCAGCTTCCGTCAGCAGATCGGCTGCCAGAATCTGCGGATCGGCAGTCTCATCGGCAATCACCAAACTTTCGGTGGGACCAAGAGCCATCTGCGTGGCAGTTCCAAATCTTTGGACTTCCAATTGCGCCACGGTCACTGGCAAAGACCCCGGCCCCATCACCTTGACCACACGCGGA
>JBJOFA010000271.1:0-3059 GCA_046049015.1 Actinomycetota bacterium
ATGAGACGCTCATCGACGACCGCGGGATCAAGACCAAACTGCACCACGATTGAATCCGGATAGGCGTTGCGCACCGGATCTGAATCCTTGCTCCAGTTTTCGTTGCGTACGAGCACCAATTGCTGGCCTTCTTCATACGTTTCGATCTTGTAAGGACCAGAAGAAACCGGAGCAGTGGTGTAAGCCTCACCAGTGTCGGCTGCCTTTGGTACTGGGCTGAACGACAACAATGTCACCGTGTAGTTGAAGTCGGCAACCGGCACCTTGAGGTTAAAGGTGATCGTGTTTCCATCACAGGAAACAGCTTTGTCGAAATCGGCCTGCTGTTCGGGTGTGGCGGTGTACGGACCCGGATACGTCGTTCCATTAAGGGACTCGGCGTCCTCAGGAATGTCCAGATACGAAATGGCATAGGTTGGACCGTCAGTGATGACGTCCACCGCAAAGGTACGTGAAACTCCGTAGGCCACATCTTCGCAAGTGATGGCTGATCCGTCTTCGTAAGTGATGCCTTCACGCAAGGTGAAAGACCAGGTCTTGGCATCCTCTGACGACGTACCAATATCCGTGGCGAGGTCGGCGGTAATGTCCGAGCCTTCTTCACCAGCGGCGTACTTGTAAGTGGTCAAGGTTCGTTGAAGAGTTGATCCTGCAAAAGCCAAGTCAGCTCCGGTGTAGTTTCGCTGCGGATCAAGATGAGCAAAACCCTCCGACTGTGTGAGCACGTAAATCGTGCCACCAGCGGTTGGAGTTCCACCCGATCCACCACTGCCGCCATCATCTCCACCGCAGGCAGCGGCGAGCATTGTCGCTGCTACCGCAAAACCGACGGTACCGATGACGCGACGCTTCGTTAATGAGCGCTTCATATATAGGTATCCCCCTAACTGGCCCACCCGAACGGTGGGCAGAGATGATGCTAATCACAAAGGGACAAATGCACCGACTAACAATCCCCCTGGGCTACTTTTTATTCCTTAGCGCCTCATGGACAGAAGGGCTTCTTAGCGCCAGCCAGCTACTCGCAGGTTTGAAGGGCCCGGTCAGCCCAGATTTTGGCGATCCGACTTCGGATCAAGGGCGTCTCGAATTCCGTCGCCAAGCAAGTTGAAAGCCAAAACCAAGATAATCAGGGCCATTCCTGGAATGAAGAGATACGTCGGGTCCGCTCGGTAATAGCGAACCGAATCGCCCAACATGACTCCCCAAGAGGCCGCCGGGGGAAGCATTCCGAGACCGAGAAAGGACAACGTCGATTCCGTGGCCACATAGCCAGGCAAAGCCAATGAGACAATCACGATCACTGGCGCCCACAAATTTGGCAGGATTTGGCGAAAGATGATGTGCCCAGTTCCTGCCCCAGAGGCTCGGGCCGCTTCTACGAATTCACGTTCCCGCAGGGACAATGTCTGACCCCGAACCACCCGGGCCACATAGACCCAGCCGAAAAAGCCCAGTACCAGAACAATGTAAGTAAGCCGGGCAGGATTTCCTTCGGGGACACCGAGGGCCTCGAGACGCTGAGTAAAAGGCGCCGTCAGGGCGATGATCAAAAGGAATGACGGAAAAGCCAAGGTCAGGTCCATGACCCGGCCGATGACCGCATCGACACGACCCCTCTTGTACCCCGAAATCACCCCGATAATGACTCCAAGGGTGGTGGTGAAAGTCGTCCCCACCAAACCTACAAATAATGAAACTCGGGCGCCGTACAGCAGACGAGCCAGGATGTCGCGACCGGTGCCGGGTTCAACGCCAAGCCAGTGTTCGCTGGAAATTCCGCCAAAAGGGCCGGCGGGAAGACCGTAATCATTGAGGGCTGAACGATCGAGCTCGTAGGGACTGATGCCCAAAATTGCACAGATAACCGGGGCGAATACCGCCGCCACGATATAAAAAATGACCACAATCGCCGCACCCATGGCCACCTTGTCCCGCCGAAAGCGCAGCCAGGCCAACTGTCTGGGGGATTTGCCCTCAATTGTCAGATCACCGTTGGGAATGTTTTCGGCTACCGATGCTGCTTCAGCGATGAACGTCATGTCTCCCCCAGAAAGCCCACAGTATCCGAAGAGTACTGACTGGTCGGAGTTGGCCTATGAGTGCCTGGTTGAAGTATTCAAATTAGTCCCGTCTCTTGTAACTCTCATACGGTACGAGGGTGCATCACATACGTGCTCTAGACGGTCTGCGAGCAGTTGCCGTCTTAGCCGTTTTGGCCTTTCATGATGACCGCCTTACGGGAGGCTTTCTCGGAGTCGATCTCTTTTTCGTTCTTTCCGGTTTTCTCATCACTCGGCTCCTTCTCCATGAAGCGGATGACTCCGGCTCAATTGACCTGATTAATTTTTGGGCGCGTCGTTTTCGTCGTCTGCTGCCAGCGGTACTGGTTCTTCTCGTCAGCGTGGTGTTGTTCTATCGATTCTTTGCTGACACCGGCGATTGGATCAACAGTCGACAAGATGCTCCATGGGCGCAGTTCTACGTCGCCAACTGGCATCAAATTGCCCAAGGGAGCGACTACTGGGATGCCTTTTCCTCTCCTTCACCCTTTAGTCATCTTTGGAGCTTGGCCATAGAGGAACAGTTCTACATAGTTTGGCCGCTACTGGTTTTGGTTTTATGGAGATGGGGTCAGCAACGTGCTGTTGCTTGGTTATCGCTCATTGGAGCGGGAGCGTCGGCTGGCGCCATGGCCTTGTTAGTTAACGACATCAATCCCACACGGGTGTATGTCGGCACCGACACTCGATCGTTCTCGCTTTTGATTGGTGCATTCTGTGCTGTGCCGTTCGTTCAGTGCTGGTTTCAAAAACAGGTCCGTCAACGACCGCACCTAAGTCAAACCGTGGTTGGGTTGGTTGTCATACTACTCGGTGCCATGTGGATCCTCAGTTCTGGCGAAGATCATGGATTGTTTCGAGGGGGTCTCTTACTTCACGCTTTGATGTGTGGACTTCTCGTATCACTTATATCCCACACGCCTGGAGGTTTGACCCCCATCTTTTCCAGTGCCCCATTCGTTGCGGTCGGGAAACTGTCTTATTCGCTCTACCTCT
>JBJOFA010000272.1:0-3057 GCA_046049015.1 Actinomycetota bacterium
TCTTCCGTAACAACTGCACGAAGAATGGTCTTGCGCCGGTAGTTCTGCCCTTGGCTGATGTCGAAGCAATTTGGGCCGCAATCGAAGCAGATCCCCATACGGCAATCACCATTGATATGGAGCGTCTCACCGTTGAAGTTCCGAGCATCGGCCTGACGAGTTCATTCCCGATGGAACCGCAGAACCAACATCGATTCCTCAACGGTCTCGATGACATCGGCATCACTCTCAGCCATGCTGATGCCATCGGCGAATTCGAAACCCACCGACCTCAGTGGCTGTCGCACCGCTGAGCCCCAGCAAACCGGACATTCCTTAATCGTTAAGGAACGATGCCAATTTCAACAACTTGGGATTATTACTGAACACTTCAATAGGTGCTGTGATTGGCATACGCATAGTGCGCTGCAAAATGGTCACCTGAGTGTGCTGGTTGTATTCAGTTAGCGTGACGGCCCAACCGTCGCGTCCGGCCCGAGCTGTTCGTCCCGAGCGGTGCAGGTAGTCCTTATTGTCCTTGGCTGGCTCGTAGTGGATGACCGCAGCGATGTCATCTATATCAATTCCCCGAGCGGCTACGTCGGTTGCCACCAACACACTGAGTTCACCTTCGGCAAAACGACGCAACGCTCGTTCGCGCGCTGGTTGCGCAAGATCGCCGTGAATAGCTGCGGCATTGACTCCGAGTGAAATCAAGTTGTCAGTGACACGATCACATACTCGTTTGGTTTGACAAAAGACGGCGGTCTTACCCGCACCGCGAGCGATGGCGGCCACAACTTTGTCTTTATCCATGTGGTGGACGGCCAGCCACAGATGGTGCATGGTGCCCACCGTGTCGGTCGCAGCGTCGATAGCCACCTCAACTGGATCCTTCATGAACTGGCGAATGAGATGGCCAACGTCACCGTCAAGAGTGGCCGAAAAGAGCATGGTCTGATTACGGCCGGTACATCGGCGCAAAATCCATTCGACCTGCGGGGTGAAGCCATCATCAGCCATACGGTCGGCTTCATCGAGGACGGCGACCTCTACATCAGAAACGTCTATTTCATTGGACTTCAACAAGTCAATGAGCCGTAGTGGTGTTGCGACGACGATCTCGACACCTTTGGCCATTTCCTCTACCTGTTGGTGACGACTTGCACCGCCGTACACCGGAAGTACGCGATGTCCCGAATGGCGAGCCACCGGTTCCAATACTTCGGCCACTTGAACGGCCAACTCACGGGTGGGAACCAGAACCAGACCACGGGGTTTCATAGGCTCGGCGGCTCCGGAAATCCTTGACAACATTGGCACCCCGAAAGCCAGAGTCTTACCAGAGCCGGTCTTGGCCCGACCACATAAATCAACACCAGTGAGAGCGACGGGTATGGCCTCCACCTGGATGGCGAACGGAGTAGCAAAGCCGGCGGCCGCTAGACCGGCATCAACATTTGGCGGAACACCTAGAGCAGCAAATCCAGTAGGAGTTTCCACCGGAGGCAAGACCGTGGTGCTGGTTAATTTCTTATTCGGATCAGAAAGATGCTCCGGCCCCGCAGGACGGGCAGGGCGGCGACGTCCCCGTGGGGCGCCTTTCCGGGGGGAAGGTTCACTCATTTGGTCCCAGGGTAGCCCCGAACCGAACCAGTCGCTCGATTACCCAACCCAATAGCGATAGGTCTGGTCCTCGATGACCGCCAGCCAACATGGGCTGTCTACATTGGCGACATGCATGTGCCATTAACCATCATCGACCACATTCGACGCGCCGAGTTGCTGTACCCCGATCGGGTCGCCGTGGTTGATGAGCCCGACCAGCCGGCAACCTCGTGGGGAACACTCACGTATCGCGAAATGGCTCAGCGGGCCCGCGCCATGGCGGCAGGACTTGACGTGCTTGGCATCGCTGCCGGCGAACGAGTGGCCATGATCTCGCACAATTCAGCTCGGCTGCTGACCGCCTTTTTCGGTGTGTCAGGTTCGGGACGCATCCTGGTACCCATCAACTTTCGTTTGGTGGCCGAGGAGGTCAAGTACATCGTGCAGCACAGTGGGGCGCGTGTCCTCATCATTGACCCCGAACTTGAAGAGGCCATGAAAGATGTGGAGTGCGAACATCGTTTCATTATCGGCGAAGAATCCGATGCCGTGCTTTTGAACTACACCCACGAGCCCCGGATTTGGACCCCCGATGAAAATGCCACGGCCACCATCAACTACACCAGTGGCACCACGGCTCGACCCAAAGGCGTGCAGTTGACGCACCGCAATCTTTGGCTCAACTCAGCCACATTTGGTTGGCAGATGGGCGTGAATGATCGCGACGTGTACCTGCACACTCTCCCGCAATTTCATTGCAACGGATGGGGCATGGTGTACGCCGTCACCGGCATGGGTGCCGAGCACATCATTTTGCGAAAAGTTGATGGTGCAGAAATTTTGCGACGCATCGATCAATACGGTGTCACCATGTTGTGCGGCGCTCCTGCGGTGGTGAACATGGTTCTCGATGCGGCGGCCTCGTGGGCCGGACCAATTCCCGGACGAGATCGTGTACGTATGGTGGTGGCTGGCGCCCCGCCGCCAACACGAACTATCGAGCGAATGGAGACTGAACTGGGCTGGGAGTTTGTCCAGTTATACGGTCTGACCGAAACTTCACCATTTCTCACCATGAATCGCACCCGTGAAGAATTTGATGCGCTCACTCCAGCGGAACGAGCGGCGAAATTGTCTCGGGCTGGGGCCCCCGCTCTTGGAGTGGAATTGCGAATTTCTCCCCAGGGAGAAGTTTTAGCCCGCGGCAATGTGGTGATGGAGGGTTACTGGGATCAACCAGAGGCCACCGGCGATGCCATTCATAGCGCTAGCGATGACCCCAACGGCGTGGAGTGGTTTCATACTGGCGACGGTGGTGAAATCGATGAACAAGCGTATTTGACCATTTCTGACCGGAAGAAAGATGTCATCATCACGGGCGGTGAAAATGTTTCGTCAATTGAAGTTGAAGACGCCGTCTTTGGACATCCCGATGTCGTCGAAGTAGCGGTCATTGGTATCCCTGACGAA
>JBJOFA010000273.1:0-3047 GCA_046049015.1 Actinomycetota bacterium
CGCGAGCGGTCGCGACGGGCCGAAGTTGAAGAAGCCGAAGTGAAGCTGCGCCTGGAAGCCACAGTGGAAACCTTGCGCCGAGATTTAGATATAGAACCTGATGTCGCCATGGCCGCAGAGATGCCTGCTCTTGCTGAAGGCGTGACTGCCCCGGCTCGAGTTCGAGATCTGGAACGCGAACTGCGTTTGATGGGCCCAATTAATCCGTTGGCTCTTGAAGAATTCAATGAACTCCAAGAACGCCATCGGTTCTTGGAGGAGCAACTCGAAGACGTGCGCGGCACCCGTCGTGAGTTAATGCGAGTAATCGCCGCAATCGATACTGAAATCCAGTCCGTCTTTGCGGGGGCCTTTGCTGACGTCAGCGCCAACTTTTCGCAGTTATTCGCCGGTCTCTTTCCTGGTGGTGTGGGGCGCCTGATTCTGACGAATCCTGATGATCTTTTGAACACGGGAATTGAAGTCGAAGCGAAACCCGGCGGAAAAAATGTGAAGAAGTTGAGTTTGCTCTCAGGCGGAGAGCGCAGCCTTACGGCACTGGCGTTTCTGTTCGCCGTCTTTCGCAGTCGACCTTCACCGTTCTATGTCATGGACGAAGTTGAAGCGGCCCTCGATGATGTGAACCTGCATCGCTTTTTGAATTTGGTTAACGAATTCCGCCGTGAGGCGCAACTTCTCATTGTTAGTCACCAAAAGCGGACCATGGAGGCCGGAGATTCGCTGCTTGGCGTCAGTATGCAACCTGGTGGTTCCTCAAAAGTGGTGACGGAACGAGCTTCGGCTGCGGCTGGGGGTGGGGCGTGAACGCTCAGCAGACCTTCCTCATTCTGATTGGCCTCACCTTGATCTTCGGATTTGGGGTGGTAGTGGTTAACCGACGTCGTTCGGCAGCAAATATTGAAAAGACGACTTCGGTCAAAACACCGGTAACGCCAGCACCGGTGATTTCGCAAACTATTGAGCCCGCTACTGGTCTGCGCGGGCGGCTAGGGCGCACGGCAACCGCCATTGCTGGCACGGTCATGGGTATTCGGCAACGGGGAGCCATTACCAGCGATACGTGGGACGAACTCGAAGACGCCCTATTGAGATCAGACGTTGGTGTGCAAGTGACCACTGCTCTTTTGGATGGATTGCGAAGCAAAGTCAAAAACAAGGAAATCGAAGATGCTGATGCCTTGTTGACGGCCCTGCAAAATGAGATGACTGCCCGTTTGTCATCGGCGCAACGCGAACTCACCGGAAAGACTTCTGACCCAGAGCGGGTGAATGTTTGGATGATGGTTGGCGTGAATGGCGTTGGTAAGACCACGACAATCGGCAAGATTGCCGCGCAACAAGTCCGCGGGGGCAGATCTGTGATGTTGGCCGCCGGGGATACCTTCCGGGCCGCAGCCGCTGAACAACTTGAGACTTGGGCTCAGCGTTCGGGTGCTGAGATCGTCCGCGGTCAAGAAGGTGGAGATCCAAGTGCCGTTGTCTTCGATGCCATAGCCAGTGCCGCTTCGAAGTCCTGTGACGTGGTGATCGCCGATACCGCTGGACGTTTACAGAATAAATCTAATCTCATGGATGAACTCAAAAAGGTTCGCCGAATCGCTGATCGCGAACCAGGAGAAGTGACTGAGGTCCTCTTGGTTATCGATGCAACAACCGGACAAAACGGGATTAGCCAAGCGCGTGAATTTGCTCAAGCAGTAGGTGTGACTGGCGTTGTTTTGACCAAACTCGACGGTTCGGCCAAAGGTGGCATTGTCTTTGCCATAGAAACAGAAATGGGCATTCCGGTGAAGTTGGTGGGCGTTGGAGAGGGTATTGACGACTTGGTCCCCTTTGATGCCGGCGAGTTCGTGACGGCACTGTTCACCGGCTGATTAGTACTCTTGGTGGAAACTTAAAAATTGGTTCGAACGTCAAAAGTCTGTTGGGCCGATTTGCCCACTTTCGAAACTTGAACGTGACACCCGAAGGACCAGGTGAGATATCCCATGAAAGCTGTATTGCGACATAAGAACTCTGTTGGATCGCTCTTTGGAATAGCAGCAGTTCTGTCTCTCGTGGGTTGCGGTGGGGATGATGGTTCAACTTCGTCACCAGCAATTCTTCGAGTCTTGAATGACCAACTTCGGGTCAGTTTTGCCGTTGGGACACCGGGGAGTCAGACATCGATGATGTCGCAATTCGTCTTTGAGGTGCGAACGCCTTTTGATCCACTTGGTGGACCGGCCGGGGCTTACGAAATTGCAACCAGCGATCCATCTGATGAGCAGCTGGCCCGTCTGGCTGATTCGTTTGCAATTACGGCTCCCTTTGTCGCTCAACCCGATGAACTGGGCGGTGGTCTTATTGCCGGTCCGAATGATGGAACGGCCCCCATGCTCTCAGTGATGAATGACGCAATGAACGTTTGGAACTATTCCCCAGCGTGGGCCAACACGTCGATTGATGATTGCATCGATCCAGCAACGTCACCCGAAACTGGTACGGGGGAGCTTTCGCAAGATTGCCTTGAAACCGCACCACCCCAGAATCTGCCTTCATTCGAAGAAGCACAGGACATGTTCGTGTCCTTGATGGAAGAACTTGAAGTGCCAGCCAAAGACCTCATCGTGGAAGTCATTGGTGATCAGTGGGGCGTTACTGTTAGCGGTTTCAAAAAGATTGACGGAGTTCGCAGTCCTTTCACCTGGAGTGTGACCTACGGGGAAAATGGCAGCATTGTTGTGGCCTATGGGCCACTCAACGATGTCGTGCGCAAACTTGGTGACTACCCGCGTCTGACTACTGACGAGGCCTTGGACCGTCTGCGCGCCGAACAGGCACCCCCTGGTTCGGATACCTCAGCGGGAGTTGGACAGGCCAATAACAGTGACGGTTCAGCCATTCAGTTGGATGCGGTCGAAGAAGAGCTCTACATTTTGTACGGCATTGATGGTGAGGTCTACCTAGTGCCGGGTTACACCTTTATTGGAGGTCCGGAAAATGGTGACTACGTCCAGCGGTTCATCGTTTCGGCGATCCCCGATTCCTATGTGGAAAAACTTGAT
>JBJOFA010000274.1:0-3041 GCA_046049015.1 Actinomycetota bacterium
ACCCAGGCCGCCGAGCACACATCATCGCTACTTCTCGGGTTGGGGGTCGCATTACCCCTGGAACACGACATCTTTGTTCTGGCCAAGCAGGTGGCCACGTTAGATCTCACCTCCCAAGGCCGATTGCAATTCGGAGTAGGAGTGGGTTGGAATCGCGAAGAGTTGGCCAACCATCATTCGGTGTCCTGGTCACTGCGGTATCGCGCTCTTGCTGAATGTGTGAGCGCACTGCGAGCCCTCTGGGTTGATGACGAGTCCGAATTTCATGGTGAGTATTACAACTTCGACAAGCTCTGGTGCCGACCTAAACCTCTCCAGCAACCTCATCCGCCTATCTGGTGCGGGATGGGCGGCAAGTTGGGAACCCAACACGCCATTGCCTGGTCCGATGGTTGGATGCCTCTCGATGTTGCCCTAGGCGATGTGTCGCGTCGAGTTCATCGTTTCCAACAAAAAGTGCAAGAGAACGGTCGCGATCCGATCCCTATTTCAATGGTGGCCTTTGGGGATCCAACTTTTGAAACGTTATGCGAGTACCGAGATCTTGGAATTGAACGCGTGATTCTCGGTTCTGGTCGCCAAGGCTGGGAGGACCCTGATGGCGTTCCAGCCTTTATCGAAAAATATGCCGCCATGATCGAACACCTTCAATGACGAACATTTTCATAACACGGCATTAGGTCGTTACCCCGCCGACAACTACCCCCAAGCAGCAATCACGTCTTCGCTATGAACCACGGTGGCTAAAAGTGCCATGGTGTGCTCAAGAACCGCTTCGGCATAGTGGCGCGGTACTCCACACACGCCATCACGCACCAGTACCACGTTGTATCCAAGATCAACGGCGCTGATGACAGTGCCCAAAATACCGATGTTGATTGACACTCCGGTGACAATGATCGTGTCAACCTTGAGATTGCGCAGGATCTGATCGAGCGAGGTTTGCGTAAAGGGTGTTAGCCCATGGAGTCGACTCACCATGACGTCTGCTGGTTCAGGCCCTAGCTCGGCTATCAGCGCGGCTCCCGGCGTCCCGATATCAATTGGTGTACTTCCGGTGTCACGTCGCAGACGATTATTCAAAGCAAAAACGGCGCAGTTGTCACTGCCACCCAGACCATCAGAGCGATTTTCGGCAACGCAATGCACCACTGGAACTCCATGCTGACGCGCCGCACGACATAGTCGAGCCGCAACGTCCCGCACCCCCAAGGCATCAACTTCTTCTACCAAGGTTTGCATCAACGCCTGTGAACCCACCACGCCTTCCTGTAGTTCCATGGTGAGTACCGCAGCGTGACCACTGGTGATTAAACCCCGCAGGCGGGTCATACTCTTTTCACTTAGTGCCGATTTCTCACTCATCATCGCTCTTCCGTTTGCCGGTCAGGGAAATTACTACCTGGTCACTCAATTCAAATCTCCCCTATGCTCGCAGAATGTCCGGAATGAATGGTATTTCGATATGAACGCTTCCGAGAGTCCTCCCGGCCCCGCCAGTCGTCGTCCCTCGGATATCCGAAACGTCGACCCCAACAAGTACTGGGAAGCTTTTGAGGAAAAGTGGACCTCGCTCTTGACCTACCGCTACCTGGGGCGGCGCCATGCGTCCTTGGACAATGGAGTAACGGGCGATTTCATGACCATACGCCACGATATGCGTAACGCCAGTGGCGGCATCATGGCCGCGCCGCTATGCGTCGCCTCACCCGAGTGCGGTGGCTTCAATGATGACGTTGTGGTTCCCAATCCACTTATCGGCTCAATGCAAATACTCGATGCGGGCCGCGATGTACAGGAACTACAAATCATTCCCGAAACCCTGCACACTGGCCGTCGCTTGGGTTTCAGCAGGGCTTTGCTCGTCGATGCCGCTCAGCCCGATCGAGTCATTGCTATTTCCACTGGTGTTGGTCTGTCTCTTGGCGAAGCCCCCGAGGGCTACACCAAAGTGGATAACCCGCCGGTCGATGTCATTGATTCGCCCGACTTGCCGCCGCTTCATCAAGTCTTCGGAGCTACGCGTCTCTCACTTGGCGTCTGGCAACTGCCAGTACTTCAAGCTGAGTTGGCTTCACCGGATGCCGCATTGCATATTGGACCTCAACACGTCGTGCTTGAAGCGGCCGCCACTGATGCGAGTGAAGACCTCGCCCAGACCGCGCTACAAATTGATGATTGGTACGTGATGTTCGTCAATCGCGGCAAAGAAGGACCTTTTGAAACCCGCACTGAAGTCTTTCACGGCCAAGATGGCCGCGTAGGCGCCCGCGTCAACTTGATTGATTTAGGCCATCGAGAACGAGTCGTCAGTTCCGCAGCGGCAACGTTCCACTGCGTGAAATGACCCCTTGTGATCAGAGGGGCTGACCCGAGAGCTTGCGCAAGTTGTCCCGCAAAGACAAGCGACGTTCTTGTGGAGTGAGACCCGCAAAATCGCCAACCCAATCACGAGGTGCAGCCAAACCCTCGGGATGCGGCCAGTCGCTGCCAAGCAGAATGCGGTCGGCACCAATCAGATCGCGCAAGACCGTGATGTCATCTTCGTAGAAAGGTGCCACAGATACGTGTGAGCGCAATGTCTCCACCGGATCTTCCTTGTACATCTGAGGGGTCTTGCCGTATGAACGCTTGAAGCGACGCACCAAATCCGCAACCCATCCCGCACCAAGCTCGACGGTGGCTACTTGCAACTTCGGAACTCGATCGAATACCCCGTGGCAGATCATGGAAGCCAGCAGGTCGAACACCGGACGTTCGATATGCACACCCATGACCTCGGTCAACGTCGACATCTTGTGACCGGTGTACTTGATGCTTTCACCCCAACGTTCCAAATAGATGCCGTACCCCGAGTCCGCACCATGAAAGGCGATGGCTATACCGGCATCGGCAGCCATATTCCAAAATCGGTCGTACATGGGATCAGCCAAAGATCGGAAGCGATCAGGGGCCTGCACCGGGGCTGGACGGAACGTCACGAACCGGGCTCCAAGGTCGATGACACGCTTCAATTCGGCTTCGGCCTGAACGGGATCAAT
>JBJOFA010000275.1:0-3031 GCA_046049015.1 Actinomycetota bacterium
TACTGAAACCACTGATGCCATTGACGATCCCACCGCAATAACTCCAGGTGGCAAGTTGGTGATGGCTGTAGAGGCCGATACATCTTCGCCATGGCGACCGTCGGAAATGGTTTGTGCAATTTCCTGTCACATGGTCGCTCGGAGCGTCTACGACTCGTTGATGATTCCTGGCGCTGACAATGTTCCAGTTCCTTACTTGGCGTCGTCAATGGAGCCCAACGCCGATAACACCGTCTGGCGTATCACCGCTCGAGCCGGGGTGAAATTCCACGATGGCACCGATTTTGATGGAGCAGCCATTGTCGACAACATCAGTCGCCACCGCTCGGCGCTACTCACAGGTACTGCCATCAAATCAGTAACCGATATCGCTGTTGACCCGGCCGATCCGATGGTTGCAGTGATTACCGTAGAAAAGCCCTGGGCCACTTTCCCCTGGTACCTCACTGGGCAGGTCGGGTACATGGCGTCGCCGACGTGGTTGGCAGCGTCCGATACCGATGAGGCTCTTCGTGCCAAGCCCGTGGGTACCGGTCCGTTCGTTTACGCCGACTACAAGCCCCAGGAATACTTCAAGGCCACGAAGAACCCCAATTATTGGAATGCCCCATTTCCGTATTTGGACGAAATCGAGTTCATCCCAGTAGCCGACAGCCTGAAGCGACGTGATGCCTTGAAGGCTGGTGACGTGGATCTGATTCACACCACCAACGGAGAGGTCATCACTGAATTCCGCGGTGGAGTCGATGGATTCTCATCGACAGAAATCACCAAGAATGGTGAAACTGCCTACTCGCTGATTCACGTCACACAAGAGGGATCACCGCTCACCGATAGTCGCGTTCGTTGTGCCTTGGCCAATGCAACCGACAATGACGCAGTCAACCAGGCGGTGTCATTCGGGGTGAACAAATTGGCTAGCGGACCCTTCTCTCCCGACCAAGTGGGCTATCTCGAGGACTCCGGCTTCCCGATGGTTCAAGATATGGCCAAGGCCCAGGAACTTATCGCTGCCTACAAAGCCGATAATCCTGGTCCCCTGAAGATTTCGTTGGCAACAACCAACGATGCCACCAACTTGGTCATCGCTAATTACCAAAAGGACTGGTTCGAAGAAGCTGGCGTCGACGAAGTCACTATCGACCAAATCGACCAGGCTCAATACATCGTTACTGCTCTGTTGGGTAATTTCCAGGTGTTCCAGTGGCGTAACCACGGCGGTGTTGATCTCGATCAACAGTATTTCTGGTGGCACTCTTCGTCGTCACTGGATGTTGGCAGCTTGGCTCTGAACTTCGGACGTATCAAGGATTCCAAACTTGATGCGCTCTTGGATGCCAACCGAGCATCGGTCGATCCCGCTGAGAAGAAGCAGATTGCCGAAGATGTCAACCGCTTGTTCGCCAGCGAGTGCTACAACCTGTGGGGTTCGTACACCGTCTGGATGATTGCCAACGAGACTTCAGTACAAGGTCTCGATGCGGCTAACTTGGTCACTCCAGAGGGTGAAGTAGCACTTGAAGGCGCCGGCATTGCCGGAACCTTCTACCCACACACCGTTTGGTTGCAGCAGTAATTAACTGATCGTCGTCGTCAAGAACACCGTGGAGTCACTGAACAGATGAGATTTTTCCTGCAAAGATTTATGCAGTTAATCATTGTCGTGTTCGCAGTGACTTTCACGGTGTCCTTGGCGCTCGGCGCTATCCCCAATGCCGAAGAACGAATCATCGCCGCCAAGGGAAGCGGAGCCATCAACGATGAGGAGAAGAACAAACTTCTCGATTCTCTAAACCTTCGCGAGCCCGCAATTGTGCAGTACGGCTATTTCGTGGGTGACCTAGTGACCTTTGACTGGGGAACCACGTTCAACGGCAATCAACCCATCAGCACGTCCGTCAGTGATGGTCTGAAGATCTCGCTTCGTTTAATGATTTACGGCCAATTAGTGGCTTTGTTGATAGCGATACCCGTGGCTTTGGCTGCTGCATACCGCAGTGGAGGAGTTTTCGACCGAATATCTACAACCACTTCCTTCGGTTTCATATCAATGCCGAATTACGTTCTCGCCACAGTTCTTGGTCTGTTTTTTACAGTCCGCTGGCAATGGTTCCCGGCTATCTCCACCGATATTGGATTCTTCGCTAATCCCTGGGAACACTTCAAGAACTTCTTCTTGCCCACCATTGTGTTGGCCCTTCCCCTTGGCGCAACTTATATGCGCCTTCTTCGGGCAGACCTAGTGAATACATTGCAGTCAGACTTCATCACCACTGCACGCGCCAAAGGGGTGTCCACCCGTCGTATTCTTTTCGGACATGCTTTGCGGCCGTCACTTTTCTCATTAGTCACAGCCGCTGCGGTGAACGTAGGTGCTCTGGTGGGCGGGTCAGTGGTCGTTGAGACGGCCTTCAATCTCAATGGTTTAGGCCGAAGGACGGTTCTTGGTATTTTCGCCTCAGAGTTCCGGTTGGTACAGATCACCGTTGTTGTTCTGGCCTTGGTCTACGTCTTCATCAACTTTTTGACCGACATCCTCTACGGCTTCCTCGACCCCCGGGTGCGAGCGGGCAGAAAGCTTTCCTAAGTCGATCATGAGCGAAACTACTGCCATTACAACGCCGGTCGACGAGCCATCAGCCTCTAAAGTAAAGTCGACGAAATTCCGTCGTCGCGGCCGCATCACCAAATGGCTATCGATTGCCTGGATCGTCTTTATTGTCCTCACTGCCATTGGTGCCTCTTCACTGCCCTACGTCAATCACTCATGCGATCAATTCGCTGATGAAAAGTTGTGTAGCACACATTTAGACACGAACGTTTTTCTTGCCGAGCGGCCTCCGACCTGGGCCTTTTTTTCCGAGACTTCTCGGCCAGTCGTAGAAGGTACGCCAGAGCGAGCTGGTTTTTTCGGAACTGACACCAATGGTTTCGATATCTTTAGCCGCACCATGTTCGGAGCACGTAATTCGCTCCTTATAGGCGCTATGTCAATTATTTTCGGGATCATAATTGGCGGTGCACTCGGCCT
>JBJOFA010000276.1:0-3030 GCA_046049015.1 Actinomycetota bacterium
TCGACGCGCGTGCGGTGGCGCACACCATCGACGGGATGCTTGAGGTTCTCCAGCAACGCGGCGACCGGCTGCCCGTCGATGATCTGATCGAGATACTCCGATAACCCGTATCCAACCTTGCCCTTGTGTTCTTCCGAGGTCATTTCCCAACGGGTCATTCCCTCGCTAATTCGCGTCGTCAACCAATCACCATCTGGTGTTTGGCGGCGGTTGCGCAACGGAATCAAACTCATCACCTCGCCGGTGAATCGCCATTCACGGTTGCTGCGGCTCGACTTCAACACGGCTTCGATCTTCTCGTGATATGTCTCGTCGCCACGGAACTCGGTTGAAATCTCGGCGTGATCACACAAATGCATCTGCCCATCTTCCCAAACGAATCCCCCACGGCTTCCGGGCCCATCCTTTTTGGCCACTCGCGACAGCATGAATCCCAAATTGGCATCAAAGTTCGCCGTCAGCCAGCGGTAATACCACGGTGCCTGCCAGTAGCGCGGACCCCACGAATGATCGCGCAAACCGAATCCATTGATTTCCCATTCCTGATCACCAACGCGGATGCTGCCGTGGGCTTGCACCAACTGCTCGTAGTGCCCTTTGGCGAATTCTTCACCTGGCGCTTCATGGGGCGTATCGGGTTCGCCGCCAAACATGCTCGGGCGACCTTGACCGCTAAAGGTCAGATGCACTTCGCATTCCGAATAGGGATTGTTCTTGAAAGCCGTTTTCGGATCCACCATCTGTTCAGGTTCGGCTAGCACCACTACTTTGCCGGCGAAATCAATCTTCAATTCCTCGAAAGGTTTGACCATGGTCCAGGTCAGTCCACCAGCGTCCAATTGATCGTTATTGTCAATATTTGGACGCTTGAACATAAAGGCCACTGAGCCATCGGGAAGATAGATACACACCGTCATTTCGGCGTATCCCTCATTGGCACGGTTACCCATTCGAAACCATCCACCAACTTTGTTGGCCGGATCAAAACAGTTGATGTACATGCTTTCGTTGAAATTGGACTCTGGGCCCAGTTCATGCATGTATTCGTCGGATGGATCGAGTCGTACTCCCATCTGGCTCACCATAATCGGTCAGAACAGCGTGAGTTGCTCCCAGGTGACCGCCACTTCGGTAACCGGTTGCCAAATCAGCCGCCGACGTCCACTTGGACGACGTACTTCCATACGTTCGGGGCGCAAAGATCGTGCCGCCCCGTGAGCATCGTGCACGGTGATACTTCCATCTCGCTCGACATGAGAGATGCGACCCATTTGCCAGCGGCCGCGGTCAGCCCGACGAAACCGCACCTCTTCGCCTGGAATCAGCCCAATTCGACGGAGTACCTCGGCCTGTTCAGCGGACATCGTTAGCTTTCGACGAACTTCCTCCAACAATACGAGATTGAAGTTTTCGCATGCCTGCTAACCATCGATCGCGATCAGCAGTCTTTCGAGTTTCGAAGTCGGCCACTTGAGGGTGCGGAAGAATGAGAAAACGTTCGGCTTCAATGGCGGCGGCCACCACCTCGGCGACCTGTTCCGGTTCGAGAACCTCACCGGAAGCCCGCACCACATCGGTGGCCGGGCCCGCTCCAAACGAATCGCCTTGACGCAGCATGTCGGTGTTGACACCTTGTGGACATAGACAACTCACCCGAACGCCTTGATCGCCATAGGTGATGGCCAAAGATTCGGCGAAGGCCACGGCGGCACTTTTGGTGACCGAATATGGAATAGATCCAATTTGACTGAGGAGACCGGCGGCTGAAGCGGTCGAACAGAAATATCCCGAACCGCGCTCAACCCAACGAGGTATCAAATACTTGGCGGCCCAACGATGAGCGTGAACATTCACAGCAAAGGCGGTTTGCCATTCGCTTTCAGTGGTGGTCTCGAGAACCGTGCCCGAACCGACCCCAGCATTGGCGAAAAAGAGATCAATACCTGAACCTGGATTGCTCAAGAGTTGCTCTGATTCAGCAACTAAAACCCGATTTCCATCTTCAGTTGAGACATCGGCAATGACAGCCCACGCTGAACTTGGCCGAATTTGATTAAGTTCATCAGCCAAGGCTTGAACCTGCTCACCGAGTACGTCGGTGAGCACCACCCGAGCCCCTAAGGCATGAAAATGGCGAGCCAAACCGGCGCCAATTCCTCTAGCTGCGCCGGTTATCACGATTCCTGCTCCATTGATATGCACAGCCCAAGCGTAGGGGATGGGGTTGTTCAAATTCGTCTGTGTCCGATGCGACAGCGGTCCCTGACGGTTCTCAGAAGAAAGCCACCGATACGATGCACACATTGGACGGGCTGGTGCGTTACCTTCTGTGGAGTGCCTCAGAGGGTTGAAGGCACCGAACGTTGGACAGAGGAGTTCCGATGACGAACCTGCAGATCGCCGATGACATGCCAGACCTGGAAACGGTCAGGGTTGACAACGCCCCGGTAGATGTCATTAACGAGGCTCTGGCCATCATTGATGCGGCTTTGTCGCAGATGGTGAAGCGTGAGTTGGTCTCGTCTGGTGAGGTCAGCGACTTGCTGTTGGATGTTCGCAATCTGTTGATCTCAACTCGTCAACGCTGAAATCTCACTCAGCCAGTGGCAAAGGGTTCTTCTTCGCCCTCAGCCTTCAATTTCCCGCCTAATTAGTAGTCGAGGATTTCGGAGCAGGTTTCTTCTTCGTCGTTGGGTTCTTCGTCGATTTTTTCACAGACTTTTTGGACGTTGTCTGAGAGCTTTGAGCGAGAAGATCTTGGAAGGCTCCACTCAAGCTTTCAAATAGTAATTCAGGCTCTTCGATCGCCCCGGCGTCCATGTTCAACCCCATATCCAGGCTTCCCACATGGGAAAGCAAGGTGAGATTGAAGGCCACTCCACCCAAAGGTCCGACGGGATAGTTGCTGAGGATTTCTGCTCCAGCCACAAAGACGGGCAAAGGAGTGCCTTTTACATTGGAAGTGGCAAAGTCCACTGTTTGCGATTGCAAGCGAGCTAATCGAGTGATGACTGCGGTGGGCAGAGTCCC
>JBJOFA010000277.1:0-3026 GCA_046049015.1 Actinomycetota bacterium
GGGATGCTGGCCGATTCTTTACAGAGTTATTTTCTCAGCCATTCAGGATCGCTATTCCTCGGAACTTCCGTTGACTCCATCATCATTGAACAAGAAAAGGCAGTGGGGGTGCGAGTACACGATGGTCGTGAATTTCGAGCCCCACGAGTGATTTCTGCTGCCGACCCCGGGCGAACTTTTCTTGACTGGGTGAAGAACCCGCCGGCGGGAGCGGGGCCAACCATTGAGCGGTGGCGGTCATATGAGCACTCACAAGGTTATGAAAGCAAAATTGACGCGGTCATTGACGTCCTTCCGCAGTACCGCCAGGTTGATACGTCATTATTCGAAAAGGTCGGTCTCGATCCAATGGTTGCCTCCGCCATGATTGTTCCCTCAGTCGCTGAGATGCACGCGGCATTCGAAATGATTCCGTCTGGTCAAGTTGCCGAACGACCAGTCCTCTTCGCAAATATTCCCACGGTGCTGGATCCAACTATGGCGCCCGCAGGAAAACACGTTTTCAGCTTGGAAGCACTTTTCACTCCCTATAACCACCCAGGAGGATGGCCCAACTCAGCCGAACCTCGACGGTGGCTAGATCGTTACAACGATCTTTTGACGAATGATGCGATCTCAACGATGTCCTCGTGGCGGGCCATGACCCCCGATCGCTACGAATCAGAATTCTTTATGCCCCAAGGCCATGCCACCAGCTTTGCCGGAGGTCCTATTGCGGCACTTCGCGGGAAGCCTCGTGAACTCACCCGCTATAAAACTCCCATCAAAGGTCTGTACCTGTGCGGCGCTGCTACTTTTCCGGGAGCGGGAATTTGGGGAGCGAGTGGACGCCATTGTGCTCAATCTGTGCTTCGCTCTCTCTCATAAAGATCTCTCATCTCTAAATCGGATCTCGATATCAGGCGTCGCGCACTGCCCCTTCTTTATTCGCCACAGGTTCCTTATCGCTCCATGGGAAGTTGATCCACAAATCCGTTTTTCGCCAGGCGTAGTCGGTTTGAACCACCGAATGAGATTTCTCATAAAGTACAGCGGTTCGTACCTCACCAACCTTGCCTTCGCAGAATTGCTGAACACTTCGCAAAGTGTGCCCCGTATCGGCTACGTCATCGGCAATCAGAATTCGGGCGTGCACTAGATCGACAAAGTCAGGCGCCGGAGGAAGAATTCGTGGCACCTCAAGTCGTTCATCGACGCCGGTGTAGAACTCCACATTCATGGTGTAGACGTTTTTCACGGCAAGGGCATACCCCAACGCGCCACCAATCAATAACCCGCCACGTGCAATGGACAAAATCATGTCGGGCTCGTAACCATCGTCAACCACCATCTGGGCTAGGTCTCGTGAGGCTCGACCGAAAAGTTCCCAATCCATGATTTCGCGTTCAATAGCCACTGCCACTCCCATTCGACATAATCAATGTAGATCACCCACGGTCGTAACGACGATCAGACAACGGTGATCCCCTGCAGCGATTTGTCAAGCGTCGGCAACTGCGGATCCATTGACTGCAGAGTAGCCAGCAAGATTTTGGCGAAGATGAGATCTCGGGCCCATTTGATGTCCGCAGGAATGACAAACCATGGGGCGTGGGGGCGGGAGGTTTCGCGGAGCACATCCTCGTAGGCCTTTTCATACAGGGGCCAAATCTGGCGATCGCTGATATCGCTCGGATCATGCTTCCAACTGCTCTCCGGGTTATCAACTCTCTTTTGTAGACGCTGTCTTTGCACCTCATGGGAGACATGGAGATAGATCTTCACAATGCGAGTTCCCTCGTCAGCGAGCATCTTTTCGAATTCCCGAATGTGACGGTTCCGGCGTTGCCAAACCTCTTCGGCGACCAAATTCTTGACCCTGGGGACCAAAATATCCTCGTAGTGGCTTCGATTCCAGACCCCAACTTCACCCTTAGCCGGACAGGCCAAATGACATCTCCACAGGTAGTCGTGCTGCTTCTCCGCACCGGAAGGAACTTTGAAGCTAGTTACCTGAACTCCGGCTGGATTCAAACCGGTCAGCACATGGCGAACCAAGCCGTCCTTGCCAGAGGCATCTCGACCTTGGATGACCACCAAAAGAGACTGTTTGGCTTCGGCCATGAGCCGATGGTGAATGAAAGCTATTTCAGCGATGACTTTGACCAAATCTGATTTGGCGATGTCCTTTTCCCAACCTTGCGTATCGGCTGTGGGAATTTGGTCGAGAATGACGGGCCTATTGGTGGCAACTTGATATTTGCGCATCAGTTGTTCACCCATGACCCACCTTTCACTTCATAGTCATTGTCAAGTTTCAACATTAGGCCTCTTCACTTTAGATCTCATGTTGGAACCTCATAGGGGCAATGACGACATCCGCTATCACAGCAGTATCCCCTATCAGCCAGAAATTGGGCGGTGAAGACCATGAACCCACTGACCGGATCTTGATAGTTCGGACGCCGATCCAGTACCGCGTTCTCGTGACAACTCATGATTTCGCCGTAAAACTGGGAGGAATTTCGCAGTCGATTCGGCAGAGGTCTAACCATCCAGTCTTCTCGAAGGCGAAAAGGGCCGGGTGCTGATCCTTCGCCTATCACCATCTCCAATTACCTCACCAACTTTGAACCGGGGCGAATTCGCCGACTGCCATCGCTTATCAACAGTCTCCTATTTGACCAGCACCAATATCCGACTATGGTACGAGGAAGTTCAGCGGTGGGGGCCGCTTCGGCTCCTTACCGTATGCATGAAGTCACAATCAACTCGACTCTTCTCGGGTCGGATGAAAAGGGGGAAAACGTGAAATTACGCAGAACCAACAGCTTGACGTCGAGATCTGCTCTCGGTGCCACGCTCGCCGGTTTGATGTTCTTTGCTGTCGCATGCGGCGGCAGTGATAGCACTTCGACCGATACAGGAGCTCCAAGTTCGGAGGCCCCTACTGAAACCACTGATGCCATTGACGATCCCACCGCAATAACTCCAGGTGGCAAGTTGGTGATGGCTGTAGAGGCCGATACATCTTCGCCATGGCGACC
>JBJOFA010000278.1:0-3222 GCA_046049015.1 Actinomycetota bacterium
CTCGTTGGCTATGCGAGACAGCGTGTGGTCTTGAGGGACAAGAATTTCTCGATGAACTGAAGCAGCCAGCCACGGTGCGCATGGTTGCCCACTTGGATTCCATGGTTCAGAGATATCGCAACGGTGAGCCGTTGGCTTATGTTCTCGGGCGTTGGTCATTTCGTACTATTGAAATAGTTGTCGATCGGCGAGTTCTCATTCCACGACCTGAAACTGAAGTGGTTGCTGGTCGAGCCATCGAATTAGCCCGAATGAGTTCTGGATCAAGACGCGTTGCAGATCTTGGTACTGGGTCCGGTGCTATCGGTCTTTCAATGGCCGCGGAGTTGCCCCTTGTTGACACCGAAGTGTGGGTGACGGATCTCTCTGAAGACGTGGACTGGGCCGTGGTGCAGCAAATGTTCGTATTGCCCAAGGTTCATGGTTCGAAGCGTTGCCGCCACATCTGCAGGGAACCTTTGATGTCGTCGTCAGCAATCCCCCCTATATCGCCAAAGACGATGACGAAGTTGAAGATGGAGTGTTGAACTGGGAACCTCACGGAGCTTTATTTTCAGGAGATGAGGGCCTTGATGCTTTGCGGGACATCATTGAGCAGGCACCACTTTGGTTGCGTCCTGAAGGGTGGCTGATCGTAGAGATCGGCTATCGACAAGGTGGATTGGTCAGCGACCTCATGATCTCTGCCGGATTTGAAGATGTGCGAGTTGGAAATGATTTGACCGGCCGAGATCGCTTCGTAGAGGGCCGACGCCGTTAAAGGTTGAGCCCTAATGATCGGCGCAGGAAGTCCAGTTGATGAAGGAGCAAATTCTCAGCCACGACTGCTTGGGGGGTCATATGGGAGACACCGCTGAGAGGTAGGACTTCATGAGGTTTACCCGCTGCCAAAAGTGCTGAAGATAGTTGCAAGGTATGAGCAGCAACCACATTGTCATCGGCGAGTCCGTGCACCAAGAGGAGGGGACGAGTCAGTTGAGCGGCGTCGGTGATTAGTGATGTTGCTCGGTACGGAGCGTCGTCCACATCGGGATGACCGAGGTAACGCTCGGTGTAGTGAGTGTCATACAGGCGCCAATCGGTTACCGGAGCGCCGGCTATTGCTGCGTGAAAGACATCAGGTCGACGCAAGACGGCCAGGGCGGCGAGATATCCACCAAAACTCCAACCACGAATTGCCACTCGAGTTAGATCAAGTGGTACTCCTTCTTCGGCGGCGGCCGCCAGTGCTTCCACTTGATCATCCAATACGACATCGGCGAGATTGCCATGAACAGCTTGCTCCCATTCGGTTCCCAGACCGGGAGTGCCGCGACCGTCAACCACGATGACTGCGAATCCCTGATCGGCGAACCATTGCGAGGTGCAATGCGCCGTATAGGAATCCACCACTCGCTGCGCGTGCGGACCGCCATAGGGATCCATCAGAACCGGCAGAGGTTGGCTGGGGTCATGTTTCTTGGGGTCGTAATCGCGGGGAAGAATAATCGCGGTGGGAATTCTGCGACGTCCCAAGCGACGAAGTTGTACCTGGGGGCGAACCAGTGGAATCTCGGAAAAACTCGGAATTTCGAATTGTTGTGAACCACTAGAAACGGTGAATGTGGCCCGCATCTGAGAAAGTGAAGAGCGGCGAATGACCTGCGTCGAACCTCCGACACTGGCCGTATGGGTTCCATCTAGTGGGCTGATTGCTGTTGGTTCGGCGTTACCAGGTATCCATTGCCAAACGCTTTGCATTTCGGGATGGTCAAGTTCATTGGCGGTGAAGGTGATGACGTCGCCAGCTGAGCTGATGATGGATCGGACATTCAAATTTGCTGGCGAAAGACACAAGTCATTGGCCATGAGTCGCGCCAAACCATCACGGTGGACAATATGAATAATCTCGCCAGTCGTCAGGCGTTGGGGTGAACCAGCAAAAAGATCAATCCAGGTATTGCTTTGGAGAACGATCTTTTCCTCGAGGGCGCCAGTCGTTGTATCGGCCAGGCAGATGGCCGAACATTTTTGATCGCGAGTCTGCAGAGTTAGTAAAAGTTCACGGTCACTCACCCAGGAAACTGTCGCCAAATAGGGGTACTTTGCGTCCCAGACAACATCTCGACGGTGTGAGCCATCAGCGTCAAAAACACTCAGCGAAACACTTGCGTTCGCAGATCCCGCTGCGGGATAGCGCATGGCAGTTGGCTGCCGGTCGGGGTGAGCTGGATCAGCGATGTACCAGGTGGACACGGGACTTTCATCGACGCGGCACACTGCAATCTGTGTCCCATTCGGACTCCACCAATGTCCGCGTTGACGGCCCATTTCCTCGGCGGCGATGAAGTCGGCCACTCCCCAGGACACTGTGTCGGCCTCATCGAGAATCTCGGGATCGACGATTATCTTGGGCTCGGCCGACACTGTGAATTCAGGCGAGGCAAAGGAGATCGGAATTGTTTTCAGGGCTCGTCCCTGGACGAAAGCAATGGCAGTTCCTGCTGAATTGAGACGCGGGTCAAATGCTCCGTCAATAGTGCTGACCTGGATGACGCGGCCGGTTGACACATCGATGATGTGGAGTCGACCTCCGAAAACGAATACGACTCTCTTCAGATCATCGTCATGTGAGTAAGAGGTGATGCCTCCTGCTCCTTCTCGTAGTCGTTCGCGTCGCGCTCGCTCGGCGGGAGATAAATCAGCGGAGTCAGTAGATAGTTCCAGAGGATCAGCGATCAAAGTCTCTTGACCGGTGCTGATGTCGAGCAACCACAGGCAATTCACGGCGTCGCTTCCACTGCGACTTCGCAAGAACAGGACTCGTTGGCCGTCGGAGGAGACCGTGATATTGCGTGGTTCGCCCAACGACAGACGTTGCGTGCGGGCGTATTGCCGGGGAAAGGTGTCGTTACTGGTAGGAGTGTTCATTTTTCGGAGTTTTAGTATTTCGGAGCTCTGAAGCTTTAAGGAGTGACCAAAATTTTTGCGTGGGCCTCAGGATTGCCAAGATCAATGAAGGCCTGTGGGACGTCATCGATGCCGACCCGTGCGGTAATCAAAGGGGAAAGTTCGACCTTTCCTTCGGCAATGCTGTGTAAGGCGCTAGCGAACTCGGCTGGTGAATAGCCGAGAACAAATTGCAATGAAAGTTCTTTGCCGATACCCAACATTGGATGGATGTGATCCTGTTGCATACAGGCCCCGACAATGAGAATGCGGGCATCTTTTGGAGCCATACGC
>JBJOFA010000279.1:0-3002 GCA_046049015.1 Actinomycetota bacterium
ACAGTCGCCAATTCCTGGGCCTCGCTCCCACTCATAACCCCTATCGCTGGACCTTGCCGGTGGTTCCAGGCATCTCCACCGCTGGAGGATTCCTCTTTGGGGGGTGCGGCCTGGCGGCGGCCGTTTCGGCCATGGAGGGTACATCTGGCCGTCAATGCGTCTGGGCCACAGCCCAATACCTCTCCTACGCCAAGCCGGGCGAGACCATGGATATCGACGTCACTCTCGCTGTCTCGGGTCATCAGATCACCCAGGCCCGAGCGGTCTGCCATGTAGGTGACCGCGAAATCCTCACGGTCAATGCCGCCCTCGGGGATCGTGACGTCGAACCTCACGGGCAATGGGAGCAGATGCCGGCCATGTTGCCGTCTCCTCAAGAATGTGTTGAGCGACCCCACGTGCTGGATTGGTCGGGCACCATCAGCGGCCGGATGGATCAACGGATGGTCAAGGGACGGTCAAGAATTGAAGACCTGGACGGCACACCGGGGGATGGTCAAGTTCTCTTATGGTCCCGTATTCCTGAAGTGATCGAAGGTGTGGATGCTGCAGCGCTGTCGATTTTGGGCGACTTCGTGCCCATGGGTGTGGGCCAAGCCTTGGGCATTCGCGGCGGAGGCAACAGCCTTGACAACACCTTGAGAATCGGCAAGTTGGTGCCCACCGAATGGGTACTGCTGGATATTCGCGTGCACATGGTGGAGCGGGGCTTTGGGCACGGTCTGGTGCACATGTTCGCCGAGGATGGCACGCTGATGGCTACAGCCAGTCAAAGCTGCATTGTGCGCTTCTGGCGCGATATGCCCGGCCCCGGTCCGGCGGGCAAAGCCAAGAACTAGTCGGGTCTCGCCCCGGCGAGCTGATCGGTCAGAATGGGGCATGACCTCTTTGCCACGCCGCCCCGGAATGACCGTCCCGCTTCCCGGGCACTTGCACACCCACCGCGACAAACTCATGGAGTTGGCCGATCTTGGCTACACCGACATCTGGTCGGCGGAATCTGACGGCGCTGACGCCTTCACACCGCTCGCCATGGCTGCAGCCTGGGAACCGCGCCTGCGCCTTGGCACGGCCATCGTGCCGGCGTACACGCGATCTCCGGCCTGCATGGCCCAAAGTGTGGCCAGTTTGGCCGATGCCGCGCCGGGTCGATTCGCCATTGGTATTGGCTCGAGTAGCAACGTCATTGTCGAGCGCTGGAACGGGATCCCGTTTGTTGAGCCATATAAGAAGGTGCGCGATGTGGTGCGCTTTTTGAATGACGCTTTGGCCGGCGAGAAGATCGCCAAAACCTATGACACGTTCAGCGTGAATGGTTTCAAGTTGGGGGTGCGCCCCGAAGTGAAACCGAAGATCTTGGTGGCGGCGTTGCGTGAAGGCATGTTGCGACTGGCCGGACGCGAAAGTGACGGGGCCATTATCAACTGGCTGTCACCTGACGATGTGAAAAAAGTGAGCGGCGTGGTGCGCGACGCTGCCGGGGGAGAGGATCGCGAGATCGTGGCCCGGATCTTCGTGTGCCCGAGTGAGAACACTGATGTGGTGCGGGCGTCGGCGCGCTTTGCTATTGCGGCATATCTGAATGTGCCGGTGTACGCCGAGTTCCACCGTTGGCTCGGGCGCGGTCCGCAGTTGCAAGGAATGTGGGACGCCTGGCAAGCCGGAGACCGCAAAGCTGCACTGGCCGCTATTCCCGATGAAGTAGTGGACGACATCGTGGTGCACGGATCACCGGCGCAGTGTCGAGCCACCATTCAAAAGTATTTCGACAATGGGGTGACGACCAGTTCGCTAGCGATACTCGGCCTTGATCCGGAATTGAACTATTGGCAAGCGGTCAAAGACCTCTCGCCCAGTGCCGGTTGATTTAGGCGGCCTTGGACCGGGGGATGACCCCTAGGCGTTGGCGAATTTCGGCAATGTGCCGCAGACCGATTCGACAGGTTTCATCAGACAAGATGAAACGCGGATCGAGGTCGCCCTGCCGGATGAGGGGATGGACGGTCTCGAGGCCTTCGAGTTGCAGTTGGACGGGTTTGGGGTTTACGGAGGTGCTCATGGGATAAGTGTGAGCGGGGGGTATGGCAGAGATGGCGAACTGACCAGGCGATATGAGTCGGACTGCAGGTCAGGAGTAGTTTTGGGCCGTGAGCGATCCAGAACCCCGGGCTGATACCAAACCCGGCTGGAGCCTTTTATGGGCCATGCTCAAAGAGCAGCGGACTGGGTTGATCGCCGGAGTGGGCGTCGGCCTGCTGTGGGCGCTGGGCAAAGTGTCGGTACCACAGCTCACCAAACTGGGAATCGACCGCGGTATCGAGGGGAATGGATCGCTGGTTTTCTGGGGCGGCCTGGTGGTCTTTGCTGGGGTGATAGCGGGCATCTTCACTGCGCTGCGTCGTTGGATTGCCTTTCGTGAAAGTCGCTGGACGGAAACTCGACTCCGCGAACGTCTCTTTCATCATTTGATTCGTCTGCATATCGGCTATCACGACGCCAATCAAACGGGCCAACTGATGAGCCGAGCGTCATCGGATCTGCAACAACTGCAGGCCTTCGTGGTGATGATTCCCATCACGCTCTCAAACGTGGCCATGATCATCGCGGTGGTGATCTTGCTGTTCACATCGCAACCCTTCTTGGCGCTGATTGCCCTGGCACCGTTACCCCTGGTCAATATTTTGGCCAGCCGCTTTTCACGTCAGATTCATCCAGCGGTCTTAGCGGTGCAACAAGAGCAGGCACAGTTGGCCACGGTGGTAGAAGAAACCGTGTCGGGAGTGCGGGTCATCAAAGGTTTCGGGGCCGAACGGGTGCAAGCCGACAAATTGCACGTGGAAGCCGATGACATTTTGCGGGAGTCTTTGAAAGCGGCAAAGATTCGTAGTCGCTTTTTACCAGCGTTGGATTTGCTGCCCTCTTTGGGATTGATCGCGGTGCTCGGCATCGGTGGGCATCGGGTGATCAACGGCGAGATGACCGTGGAGAGCGCGGTGGGCGAG
>JBJOFA010000280.1:0-2997 GCA_046049015.1 Actinomycetota bacterium
TTCTATTCAATTATTGCGGCGGCTTTGACCCCCTCACGAATCTCTTATTCCAAGCCGTATACCGGTCTGAATTTCAGCCAGAATGAGGCCATGAGCGCACATGATCTGGTCATTCGCAATGGACTCGTGGTCGATGGAACCGGTTCGGCTCCCCGACAGGCCGATGTCGCCGTTTCCAACGGGGTCATCACCGAGGTGGGAAAGACCATTGCGGGCTCGGCAACTCGGGAAATCAACGCCCAGGGCCTGACGGTCACGCCAGGCTTTGTGGATATCCATACCCACTTCGATGGCCAAGCCACCTGGGATCCGCTCTTGGCCCCCTCCAGTATCCACGGGGTTACCTCGGTGGTCATGGGTAACTGTGGTGTGGGCTTTGCCCCGGCGCGGCCCACTCCCGAACAACATGACTGGCTCATTGGCATGTTGGAAGGAGTGGAAGATATCCCAGGAAGTGCATTGGCTGAAGGTTTGGCCTGGGACTGGGAAACGTTTCCTGAATATCTGGACGCTCTTGACCGTCGTCCCTTCGCTATCGATGTCGCCGCCCAGGTGGCCCATGCCCCATTGCGCGCTTACGTCATGGGTGAACGTGGCGCAGATGCCAATGAGGCTCCAACCGCTGAAGAACTGACTCGTATGGCTCGTTTGGTGCGCGAAGGTATCGAGGCCGGCGCACTTGGTTTCACCACGAGCCGGACCTACATCCACCGCACACGCGACGGTGAATTCCTCGGCACTCGATTCTCCTCCGCCGATGAGTTACTGGCCTTGGGAACCGCTATGGCCGAAACCGGTCGCGGGGTAGTGCAGTTGATCTCGGATGCGTACCAAAACGCCGACCACGAATTCGCGGTCACGGAAATGCAGTTGATGGAAGAACTTGCCAGAGCTACTGGTCGACCATTGAGTATGACCGTGCAGCAACCCGAACCCTTACCTGATCGTTGGCGTGAAGTGGGCTCGTGGGTGGACGCTGGCGTCACTCGCGGACTTTCCTTGGCTACTCAAGTCGCCGTTCGCCCTATTGGCATTTTGCAAGGACTTACCGCCACGGTGAATCCCTTGATGATTTGTCCGAGTTTCGCCGAACTCATCGGACGTCCGTTGCCCGAGATCGTCTTGGCGTTGCGTGATCCCGAACGACGAAGTCGGATCATTGCTGAACATCCAGTGGCGGTCGGTCGTATCGAAGGACTGGCCAGTGAAATGTTTGGCGGATTCCACAAGCTCTATCCCATGGAAAATCCGGTCAACTATGAACCGGGTCCCGAGGACTCAGTGGCTGCTCGCGCCGCAGCACGCGGTATCCCCGTAGTGGAATTCGTTATGGATCTGCTGATCGAAGATGACGGCAATCGACTTCTCTACATGCCGCTGTTCAACTTTGCCCGAGGCAATTTGGATGATGTGCGCGAGATGTTGCTACGCAAAAACGCTGTAGTCGGATTATCTGATGCTGGCGCCCACTGTGGAGCCATCAGCGATGGCAGTGCCACCACTACGGCCCTTGCTCTGTGGACCAAGAACCGCAAGCGCGGTGAGTTGTTGCCACTCGAGTTCATGGTCAATCACATCACTCAACGCACCGCTCGCCATGTGGGTTTGTTGGACCGTGGAGTGATCGCCCCTGGTTATCGAGCCGACCTCAATGTCATCGATATGGAAACTCTCGGTACTCCTCCGCCGCGTATTGTCCATGATCTGCCCGCTGGTGGCCGCCGTTTGATGCAGACCGCCACTGGCTATCACTTCACCATTAAAAATGGTCTGGTGTCCTTTGAAAACGGTGAACATACCGGTGTGTTGAACGGCGCCTTGATTCGCGGAGCTCAACGCTCCCCTCACTGAACTACGACGTAGTTCGTCGGTCAATCTCAGACTGATTCAGTCTTGGACTCGCCAGCAGACACTTGACGGGCATAAGCCCCATCAAGAAGCATGAGTTCTTCGTGCGTACCTTGTTCCACAATGCGACCTTGATCGATCACAACGATGCGATGAGCATCACGGATCGTGGACAAACGGTGAGCAATGACTAACGCCGTTCGGCCCTGCAAGGCATCATCGAGTGCGTCTTGTACTAGTGCCTCGTTTTCATTATCAAGATGACTAGTGGCCTCATCGAGGATCATCACTGCGGGATTCTTGAGAAGTAACCGGGCAATGGCTAAACGCTGCTTTTCACCACCCGACAAGCGATACCCGCGCTCACCAACTACCGTGGCATATCCATCAGGGAGCGCAGCTATGGCGTCGTGAATCCGAGCCGCACGACAGGCCGCTATGAGTTCTTCGGGTGTGGCGTCTGGTTTGGCGTACCGCAGATTGGATTCCATACTTTCATGGAAAAGGTGAGGGTCTTGAGACACCACGCCGATAGCGGCCCGCAAAGTTGTACCAGTGAGATCGCGAACATCGTGGCCATCGATTCGAACGGCACCGCTGGTGACGTCGTATAAACGAGGAATGAGTGACGCCATGGTGCTCTTTCCCGAACCGGAGGCGCCAACTATGGCCACGGTCTCTCCCGGTTCGATAGTCAGCGTTATATCCCGCAAGACATCGGTGTCGGGATCACTGAGCAAAGCGCCAGGGGCTTCAAGCGAAGCCACCGATACCGAGGCGGCCGGTGGATAGCGGAATGACACATGATCGAATTCGATCCGCCCCTTGGGGTTCACCAAATCAAATGCACCCGCCCGATCCACGATGGATACCGGCGCATCGAGAACTTCAAAGACTCGCTCAAAGCTGACAAACGAAGTCAAAAGATCAACCCGCGCGTTGGTCAGTCCGGTCAAAGGTTGATAAACCCGCGCCACCAAGGTGGCCATAGCGACCAAAGTTCCAGCGGTGATAGTTCCCGACACCACCAATTGAGCGCCAATGCCATACACCGCTACTGCTCCGAGCGCCCCAACCAGACCAAGGGCCACGAAAAAGACTCGGCCATAGAGGGCTGAGAGGATGCCAATATCTCGCACCCGAGAGGCT
>JBJOFA010000281.1:0-2981 GCA_046049015.1 Actinomycetota bacterium
AATGATGTGCGTGAAGCTGATCTTCGATTGACCAGTGCGACTGCGGTAGCCGTTGATGACGCTGCGGTTGACTTCCAATAACTTGGCCGGAACATTTCGGAAACTAGTGGCCGTCGGAACACTGAGGCTGCGCTCCATATTGGAAACGATGGCGGCTCCCGCTCCGCGAATGGGCTCCCCCACTTCAGCACTGGCTGCAGGTGGCACAACCACTTTTGGCGCCACTGGAGCAACAGTCGGTGCCGTGACTCCATTGGGCGGCACTGAAGGAACAACACGCTCGGGCGCCTGGACGGCCGGATTATCAGCCGTCAGCGACTTGTAGTCGGAGAAGAACTCCTGCCAGGAGTCCCCCACAGACTGTGGGTCCTGGCGAAACTGTTCATACATTTCTTCCACCAACCAGGAGTTGGCTCCGAAATCAGGACTGGAATTGACTGCTGGATTCAGCGTTTCAGACATCACCTGAAACTGTACTCCTGGATACCCCCAGTCAGAAGCGGTCATTGTCTGGAAGTTGGAGACGTGGTGAACGTCGCACCTAACTAGGGGGCTTGCGAAAACTGGTTGCCAATAGACACTTATAGATTGAGGTCATGCGTCCACTTACCAATTTCCGCTTCCGAGGTCCCCTGGCCACCGGAGCACTCATTGTGTTGCTTTCCGCTTGTGGCGGTGGATCATCCACCCCGACTTACACCGTCCCCACCGATGCCGATCTGGTGGTAAAGGCCGTCCCAACCATCCGTTGGGATAAGACCGAGTACACCGCCCCAGCCGGCGAAATCAACGTCTTTTTGGCTAACGACGACAACGTCAAGCATGTGCTGGTCATTTTGCAGGATGACAAAGTCGTAGGCGATTTGGAACTCATCGTCGATCAGGAAGGCGATGTCGATCAGGGTTCAATTGAATTAGAGCCCGGCGAATATCGCGTGTACTGCACCATTCCCGGCCACGGAGGCATGGACAGCCTTTTGACGGTGTCCTGAACAAGTACCAACCAGATTTTCAACGAAAAGGCGAATTCTCAAAGGAAAGAGGGAGATCACCCCGGTGGGTGATCTCCCTCTTTTCGTAGGTCTTTTCATTTGTCTCGGGTCCTCGCCCATCGAGGACATCACCGTCAGGCCTTGAGCAGTATCTCCGAAAGTACGTAGAGCACCACGAACAGAACGACCGAGCTGATGATGGCGTTCTTATGGGACTCGTACGGCCACAGCAACTTATTAGTTGCGGCCGTGCCGCCCAATTTGCCAAGGCAATTCAATTCCAAAATTGCGGTGATAACGCTGGAGATAATCACAAACGTCCAAGCTCCACCAGCGTCTCCGTTGAAAACTCCGGCGTTATAGAAGTGGGCGGCGCCCACCATGAAAAAGAGCATCGAAACGGAGAAAACCATGTTTTGACGGCTGGCCAGAAGGGCGCGGCGTCCAGCTGCTGGGGCATCCGGATTGGCTTCACCACCCGACAACACATTGGCAGCGTTAGCCAACACCACTTTCTGGTTCTTCCAAATGACCATCCAGACATTGGCGGCCATGAGAATGCCGAGGATCATGCCAACAAAAATGGCCGCGTCATGGGCGGTGTCGTTGGTCTCGACGTCAGACATGAAGTCCTGCATGTAGTTCTCTGTAACGCCGATGATCAGCAAACCCAGCACCAAAGTCGCAATAGCGGCCCATCGAAACCACCACAAAGCACGCCGTGCCAACTTGTCGATTGAGATATTTCGTGCTTTTGCTTCGTCTCCGTAGGCCGCAAATGCCGGAACCTGGACGACGTTGAAGTAGTACAACAGACCGATCCAAGTGATACCAGCCAACACATGTAGCCAGCGGGTAAGGAAGGCCAAGCCGTCCTGGGTGAATAGTTCCATCAGAATCCTCCAAATGTCTTTCAGACCGTTTACGCCTCCGACAGACTGTGAAGAAAGCACGACAAATCGTCGCAGGCCTTCTTAAGGTAGCAAACCGGTTGTGGTCCGGAGCGGACCAGACTGCGGGAGTAGCCTGGCGGGACGGAGGTGTCCCATCCCCATGGCTCACGAGTTCATCTACACCTGTTACAAATTGGCCCGCCACTACCCGCCAGATCGAACGGTATTGGAAAACATTTCTTTGTCGTTCTACCCCGGGGCCAAGATTGGCGTCATCGGCCCGAATGGTTCGGGCAAGTCCAGTCTTTTGCGCATCATGGCCGGTCTCGACGACGGTTTTTCGGGTGAAGCTCGCCTGACCCCCGGTTTCAGCGTCGGCTACCTGGCTCAAGAACCCCAACTTGATCCCGCCAAGGATGTCCTTGGCAATGTCATGGACGGTGTGGCCCCAATTCAAGCGCTCCTTGATCGTTACAACGAAGTGATGGCCATGTGGGGCGATGCCGACGCTGATTACGAAAAGGTTGGGGCTCTTCAAGCCGAGCTGGAAGACAAGATTGCCGCTACCGATGCCTGGAGTCTGGAACGAAACGTTGAAATAGCCATGGACGCCTTGCGCTGCCCACCAAATGATGCTGATGTCACCACTCTTTCTGGTGGCGAACGTCGACGAGTAGCGCTGTGCCGACTCTTACTCAGTCGTCCCGATCTTCTTCTTCTTGATGAACCAACCAACCACCTTGATGCGGAGAGTGTCGACTGGTTAGAACGCTTCCTCCAGGAGTATCCCGGAACGGTTGTAGCCATCACCCACGATCGATACTTCTTGGACAATGTGGCGCGCTGGATTCTTGAATTGGATCGCGGACGCGGCATTCCCTTCGAAGGTAACTACACCAGCTGGCTGGAACAGAAACAAGAACGACTGGCCAAAGAAGAAAAAGGCAACGAAAGCCGCCGACGCACTCTTGAGCGCGAATTGGATTGGGTTCGCATGTCGCCTAAAGCTCGTCAAGCCAAGGGCAAGGCCCGTCTCTCGGCCTATGAAAAGCTGCGATCCGAGGCCGAGGCTGCCGATCGGGGTCCCAGCAAACTA
>JBJOFA010000282.1:0-2979 GCA_046049015.1 Actinomycetota bacterium
ACTCCCGGACCTGGAAGGGGCGCACCACCCGGCGTAGAACCGGCGGCGCCAGGGGAAGAAGACAACTCAGTCGCCACGGCTTTCACAGGCTAGTCCCCAACGACTATCCCGTCGGCTCGCCCGCATTGACGACTCTGGCCGGTTTATAGGCCGGTATTTGTATCCAGCGGTGGTCCACCGTAGTCAGGCTCATCTGCGACATTCTGACTAGGGTTAGGAACCTTGATGCCCGAAGATTCATCACTGGCTGTTCCTCGTGGACTTCCCACCAAGAACGCATCGAGCGAGGCCAAAACGCCTCTTCCCGAAGGGACCTTGGCGGTCGGCGGCGGATTGTTGGTGGCCGGACTTTCCAGCTACGCCTTTTTCAAAGTGGGTCAGGAAGCCTTAGGCAAAGACGATTTCAAACCCATTGTTGCTTTGTGGTTCGCCACCTTCGTTCTGGCCCCGGGTTTCTTTTTGCCACTTGAACAGGAAATGGGTCGAGCCTTGGCCCACCGACGAGCACTTGGTCAGGGCGGCCGTCCGGTGGTGGCGCGGGTGGTTCCCCTTGGAGTAGCCATTGCCAGCATCATCGTGGCGGTCCTGGCCGGTTTTAGTTCACTGGCGACGCGCGAGTTTTTCGAGGGCTTTGGACTCGTTACGGCGGCTCTCATCGTGGCCTTCTTGTCCTACGCTCCAACCCATCTGGCCCGTGGTATCTGCTCGGGTCAAGGACGATTTGCAGCCTATGGAATAGTCATGGGTACCGACGGATTTGTGCGCGTCGCGGGATGCATCGTTTTGTGGCAATTCGGCGTGACCAATGTTGGCGCCTACGCCATGCTCGTGGCCTTGTCACCATTGACTGGTGTGCTCATAGTGGGTCTGATGGGTGAATTGCACACCGAGCCAGGACCTCGTGCGGCGTGGTCCGAGGTCACTCCAAATCTTGGCTGGTTGCTGCTGGGGTCGCTGATGGGTGCAGGACTGGTCAACGCCGGACCGATTGCCATTGACATGTTGGCTCAGGCCGGCGAATCTGTAAAGGTGACCCGATTTGGAAATGGAGTCTTGCTATCCCGGGTGCCTCTGTTTCTATTTCAAGCCGTTCAAGCTGCTCTGCTACCCCGCTTAGCGCGATTGGCCGCGCAAGGCGATCTCTCGGAATTTCGCCGAGGCTTTCGACAACTCATGATCGTGGTGGTGTTTGTCGGCATCGCGGGCACCGCTGGTTCGTTCGCCCTCGGTCCACCGGTTTTGGACTTGGTCTACGACGGGGGGCTGGACCGAAGCACCCTGACTTTGCTGGCGCTCGGAAGCGCCATTTACATGGTGGCCTTAGCTACAGCCCAAGCAGTGATCGCTCTCCACGGCCACGCTCGAGTGGGTTTGGGGTGGCTCACCGGAATGATCACGTTCCTCCTGTGTGTCTGGCTCTCATCCGATGATCTCTACTTACGTGTAGAGATTGGGTTGGTGGCGAGTTCGATGGCGGCCCTAGCAGTATTTGTGGTGTCATTGCGTCGACTTCTGGCAAGCGGTGCGACACTGGACAGTGAATCACTCAGTGACGCACTGTCAGATCGTCCGCTCGAATCCTGACTCGGCAATCGATCAGACCAAGTCAGGGAAGTTTCAAACCGGCCTTGGTGGCCTCGTAACGCAAATCGTGTTGCACCATCATGCGAACCAGACTGGGAAAGTCAACTTCTGGTTCCCATCCCAATTGGGAGCGAGCCTTTGACGCATCACCAATGAGGAGATCAACTTCAGCGGGACGGAAAAACTTTGGATCCTGTCGAACATACGGATGCCAGTCACCGATTCCCGCTTCAAGGAATGCCAATTCCACAAGTTCCTCAATGGTGTGAGTTTCCCCGGTGGCGATGACGTAATCATCGGGTTCATCTTGCTGCAACATGAGCCACATGGCTTTCACGTAATCCCCGGCATAGCCCCAATCTCTTTTGGCGTCCAAATTGCCTAAGACCAGTTCGCTTTGAAGTCCGAGTTTGATACGCGCCGCGGCGTTGGTCACTTTGCGGGTGACAAACTCGACACCACGACGAGGTCCCTCGTGATTGAAGAGGATTCCCGAACAAGCCCAGAGCCCATAACTCTCGCGGTAATTGACCGTTATGTCATGGCCGAAAACTTTGGCGCAACCGTATGGAGAGCGCGGATGAAATGGCGTCAACTCAGTTTGAGGTATCTCTCGGACCTTGCCAAACATTTCCGAAGACGAGGCTTGATAAAAGCGAATGGAATTGTCAGTTTGACCACCCACCATGCGGATGGCTTCCAACATACGCAAGACTCCCGTACCCGTGAGATTGGCAGTTAATTCCGCCTGATTCCATGAGAGCGCCACGAAGGAAATTGCCGCCAAGTTGTAGACCTCGTCCGGTTGGGCAACTTCCATGGCCTTAACCAGCGACGGAAGATCAGCCAAGTCTCCGGGCACGATCTGCACATAGGGGAATTCATCACGAAGTAGTTCAGCCTTGGGATTATTTTGCCCTTTGACCATGCCAAAAATTTCGTAGCCCTTGGAGTGCAAGAATTCGGCCATGTGCTGGCCGTCTTGGCCAGTAACTCCAGTAATAAAGGCGCGGGGCATGGACTACTCCTCGGAAAGACATTAAGAACCCTCATGCTACGGCCTGACCCCTACGCTCTAGTCATGACCCATCAGCTGTTTCCGGTTCGGTTGGCCCCATGCTGACCGTAGCCCTGGACACTGGATCGCTCTACGGGGCGGTTACCGGTGTGGGTCGATCAGTCATCGAAGTAATGGCCGAGTTCCAGCGGCGTCCCGAGGACATCTCGATCCTGCCCTATGCGCTTAGTTTTCGCGCTCCGCTGAGTAAAGGAACTCAACGTCTGGCTTTTCCCGCGGCTTTGGCGATCCGAAGTTGGGGGCATTACAACTTCCCTTCGGTCAACCGATCACTGCGACCAGCTCAAATGATCCACGGCACAAATTACGTTGTACCC
>JBJOFA010000283.1:0-2977 GCA_046049015.1 Actinomycetota bacterium
TGCCGTCGGCGGAACTGCGGGTCGCCTCATCCCTGATGAAGGAAATGTCGGCTACGCCCAGGTGGTGAACACCATCGAAGAAATGGTCACTACCACGCGACGACACATCAAGTACGGAGGTGACTGGATCAAGATCCACGCCACCGGTTCAATTCCTACCCACAAAGGCGAGATCCAAGTATGGACTCTCGATGAAATGAAGGCGGTCTGCGATACCGCCCACGCCCTCGGAGTCCCCGTGACCGCTCATTGTCGCAGCGCTTCATCAACTCGTGATGCTGCCATTGCTGGGGTCGACCTGATCTTGCATTCGTCCTACATGGATGATGAAGCTCTCCAAGCAGTGATCGATGCCGGTTCTGCACTGTGCCCGACATTCACCTTCTTAGCCAACCTTGCGGACTACGGCAGCACCGTCGGAGCCGGAGAGGGCATGGTTGATGTCTTTCGGGGCGAGATAAAAGCCACCGCCCAAAAGGTGCGTGAGGCTTACGATGCCGGGGTTCCCATTCTGTGTGGATCAGAAAGCGGTTTTGCGCTCACCCCCTATGGACATTGGCATGCCCGGGAGATGGAAGTATTCGTCGAGGAAATTGGGCTCACGCCACTGGAAGCCATCACGTGTGCAACCAAGAACAATGCCATCGCTATGAAAATGGTCGGCGAATTGGGCGTCATCTCTCCCGGCTACCGGGCCGATGTCATCATCGTCGAGGGACGACCCGATGACGATGTTCGCATCCTTCAGGATCGCACCAAGATTCGCCAGGTGATTTCTCGGGGCCGCCAAGTAGACCTCCAGCGTCCGTGGCCGACGAGGCGTCGACTTTCTGGAGAGAAGGTTTCTAATTGGGCTCAGGGAATTCTTACGTATGAAATTGCCGTAGGTGAGAACACCCTGAGCAACGGAGCCAAGGGTGCCTGACATGTTTCGCCATGTGGTCATGTTCAAATGGAAACCGGGAACTTCTCCCCTACAAGTAGATGAGGTTCGCCAACAGTTGAACACTTTGCCCGTAGCCATCAGCGAGATCCAGCGGTATCAACATGGTCCCGATGCCGGCGTGAATCAAGGCAACTTCGACTACGTCGTAGTCGGTGACTTCGCCAGCGTTGACGACTACATCGTCTATCGCGATCACCCCGTCCACAAACAACTCATCGCCAATATTCTCGCTCCGCTCATCGCCGATCGTTCTGCGGTGCAATACCGCCTCGACTGATCAGTCGACTCCGCCTTTCAACCGCCACCGCACATGCTGACTGCAACTTTGCTGGCCCTCGGGGCTGCAGTACTTCATGCCGGATGGAACCTGGTCGTCAAACAGTCCGGAGATCGTTGGCTGGCCTTGTGGGGACTCTTTACTGCGGGCGGACTCATTGGATTGCCCTACACGGTAATCGCAACAGCTTCCGGTGATCTCGATCTCACGGCCTGGTCATGGGCTGCTGCCAGTGGCGTAGTACACACCATCTACATTGCTCGACTTGCCCGAACTTACGAGATTGCCGACTTCAGTGTGACGTACCCCATTGCTCGAAGTACCGGCGCCCTGGTGGCCGCCATCGGAGGATTGGTGCTCTTGGGTGACCGCCTCTCGACCGTCTCGCTCATTGGAATTTTTGTCGTGCTCATCGGTATGGCCGCTCTGTCGGGTCATGTGCAGTGGCGCCACGTATGGCCGGCCTTAATCGTTGGTTTCCTCATTGGCACCTACACCGTGATTGACAGCCAAGGGGCTCGCACAACTGCGGGAAGCGCTTACGCCATGGCCATTTTTGTCACGGGCGGCATTGGCACAACCGTTCACGGTGTGGTCGGTGGCAAATGGAAGGCTATGACTGGCAGCATTCGCGAATCATGGCGCCACTACTTACTCACTGGAGCAGCGTCGCTCATTACTTATTGGATGGTGTTGCTAGCAGTTCGCCGCGCTCCGGTTGGCTATGTCACTGCCTTGCGCGAATCAAGTGTTGTCTTTGCAACATTCATCGGTTGGAAATTTCTCCATGAGCGCAGCGGTATACGCCGAATCACAGCCTCATTGGTGATGGTGGCCGGTTTGGCCACTCTCGTCGTCGGTCGATGAAAATCGAACGGACCTAACCAAAATGAGTGCGGGGATCAGAAGTAGATAATTTTCTCGGCGCGGGCTTCAGCCACGTCCAGATCATCGGTATATGCACCCGTTGAGAGATACTTCCATCCTCCGTCGCACACGATGAAGACGATGGTTCCTTCGTCAATCTCACTGGCAACTTTGGCCGCGCCGGCTAAAGCGGCTCCGGTGGAAATACCGGCGAAGATTCCGCACTCCCGAACAATTCGTCGAGTCCACTCAATAGATTCCCGAGGTCGAACAACCCGCTTGCGATCAAGAATGTCAAAGCCATGCCAGTTGTCAAACAACGGCGGGATATATCCCTCATCAAGATTGCGCAAACCTTCAACGCGCTCTCCCAACGGCGGTTCAACAGCCACAATTTTGACCTCGGGCTTGTTTTCTTTCAGGAAACGACCAGTACCCATGAGGGTTCCACTCGTGCCCAAACCGGCTACGAAGTGTGTGATCTCGGGGCAATCACGCAAAATCTCTGGTCCGGTTCCCTCATAGTGAGCTCGGGGGTTGGCGTCGTTGGCGTACTGGTACAAAAAACACCATTCGGGGTGCTCTTCGGCCATCTGGATAGCCCGCGCCACAGCTCCATTAGAACCCTCTTCACCGGGGGTGAGAATCACTTCGGCCCCGAAGATTTCCAACATCTGGCGGCGTTCAATGGAAACACTTGTCGGCATGAGAATTTTGATTGGGTAGCCCTTGATCTGGGCAATGGCCGCCAAAGCGATACCGGTGTTGCCCGATGAAGGCTCAATGAGGGTCTGCCCGGGAACCAACCGACCGTGTTTCTCGGCGTCCTCGATCATGGCCTTGGCGATGCGGTCTTTCACCGAACCAAAGGGATTTTGATTCTCCAG
>JBJOFA010000284.1:0-2969 GCA_046049015.1 Actinomycetota bacterium
ATCATTGCCCGACTTGATGGCGAGCAAGTGGTGTGGGCCGAACCGTCGTGCGGTTATATGCACCGGGGCTATGAGAAATTGACTGAGGTTCGTACTTACCCGCAGGTGACTGCACTGGTGAACCGCATCGACTGGCTGGGTTCTTTCGCCAATGAAGTGCCCTTCATCTTGGCTGCCGAAAAGTTGATGGATGTCGAGGCTCCGCCGCGAGCCCAATGGATTCGCACCATTTTGTTCGAACTGTCGCGCATCGCCAATGTGTCGTTGTTCCTTGGCGACCTGGGTGTTCAGATGGGGGCCATTACGCCGGTATTCATGGCTTTCCGTGACCGGGAATATGTTTTGAACCTCATCGAAGGTGCAACGGGTGGTCGTTTCCACCCGAACTTCGACCGGATCGGCGGATTGAAAGACGATCTTCCGGCCGGTTTCATTGATGAGACCAAGGCCGTCATGAAGAAGATGCGCAATTTCTGCGAAGAGATTGAGAATCTTCTTTTCGGTAATGAGATCTTCCAGAGCCGGACCCGAGGCATCGGAGTCATCCCCAAAGATGTGGCTTTGCAGTACGGACTCTCGGGGGCCAACTTGCGATCAAGTGGTGTGGACTGGGATATCCGCCGGGATCAGACCTTGCCTATGGCGTGGAACAAAGTTGATTGGAAAGTTTGGACTCACCCCGACGGTGACAGTTTCGCCCGGTGTTGGGTGCGTCTCCAAGAGGTTCGCGAATCGACGCTCATTGTCGATCAGCTGCTTGACGGAATTCCCTCAGGGCCAGTGATGGCCAAAGTGCCGCGCATCATCAAAGTCCCCGAGGGTGAAGCGTGGGTGTCAACTGAGAATCCTCTCGGCGAGATGGGTTACTACGTCGTGAGCAAAGGGGACCTCGGTCCATTCCGCGTGAAAATTCGTTCGGCAAGTTTCAACAACATCTCGATCGTGCCCTGGTTGCTCAAAGGTGTCTACGTTCCCGACATCATCACCATCTTGGCCTCGTTGTATTTCATTCTTGGAGATATCGATCGATGAGCGCGTTGATTGCCGCTGACCTTCCGTACTGGGCGCAGACTCTTTTGCGCGTCCTCGGCGGGGTTGTGGCCGTTCTCCTGCCGGCAGGCACCATCGTGTACCTCTTCTTGTTCAAGATGATGTCTTTCATGCAGAGCCGTCTCGGACCGATGGAAGCGGGCCCTTACGGTTCATTGCAGTTGTTCGCCGAAGTTGGCAAGTGGCTGCAAAAAGAAGACATCACACCGGAGCGTGCCGACCGCGTCATTTTCAAGTTGGCTCCGCTGGTGGTTTTGACCAGCACGTTCCTCTTGATCGCCGTTGTTCCCTTTGGGCCCGACGCCTGGTTCACCGACTTTGAGGCCGGAGTTTTCTACATGTTGGCGGTGTCTTCGGTCAGCGTGCTGGGCATCTTGATGGCCGGTTGGGCCAGTGCCAACAAGTATTCACTCCTCGGTGGATTGCGAGCCGCCGGCCAGCTCATTGCCTATGAGTTGCCCATGGTCTTGGCCGTCATTGGTGTGGTCATTCAGGCCGGAACCATGAATCTGCAAGGCATCGTGTTGGCGCAGAACGCGGGCTCAATCTTTGGCTGGAACGGTGTGGGAAATCCGTACATCCTCACCCAAATTGTCGGTTTCATGATTTTCATGATCGCGGTCCAAGCCGAATTGACTCAGGCGCCCTTTGACATGCCGATCGCCGAATCCGAACTGGTGTCGGGTTACATGACCGAGTATTCGGGTTTCCGCTTCTTGACGTTCTTCATTGCCGAGTTCGCCACCGCCGGCGTCTTTGCTCTTATCGCCTCGGTCTTGTTCTTGGGCGGTTGGGGTGTGCCATTTGCTTGGTTCGGCTGGGAGAACATTGGAGATGTCGACAACTGGATGAACATCGTCGGACCTCTGATCATGTTCACCAAGATGATCGCCTTGGCTTTCATCATCATGTGGGTGCGATTCAGCTTCCCACGTTTTCGTGAAGATCAACTCCAGCGATTCGCTTGGAAGTTCCTCGTCCCAGTGTCCTTGGTGAACATCATGCTGACAGCAATCTTGAAGGTGGCGTTCTGATGGCAAAAGTTCCCGGTTTGGTCAAAGGTCTCGGCGTCACGCTGAACACTTTGGTGCGCACTATCACCAAGGGTTCAAACACCGTGCAGTACCCACACGAAAAGGAAGCTCCACCATTGCGGGCGCGCGGAGTCATTGCGCTGCACGAGGGTAATTGCACCTCCTGCATGTTGTGTGTCCGCTCGTGTCCGGATTGGTGCATCTACATTGAAGGCCACAAAGAACTCGCTCCTCCACGGCGCGCTGGAGGCAAACCTCGCGCCGTCAACAAACTCGATCGTTTCGATATCGATTACGCCTTGTGCATGTACTGCGGTATCTGCGTAGAGGTGTGCCCCTTTGATGCTTTGTTCTGGAGCCCCGAGTACGAATACAGCGAGCCCAGGATCGCCGACTTGCTTCATGACATGGACAAGCTTGGCGAATGGATGGAAACGGTTCCCGAGGCTCCAGCGCTTGAAGCTGGTGCTGAGAAGAAGGGTAAGAAGTAGTGATCGCCGCTGATCTCTTGGTTGCTCAGAACGTGGGCTTTGGCATCATCTCGCTGATGATGGTCGTTGGAGCCCTGCGCGTGGTGACTGTGAACAATGTGGTTCACGCCGCACTGTGGTTAGTGGTGGTGCTATCAGGAGCGGCGGCCCAATATCTTTTGCTTTCGGCTGAATTCGTGGCCGTGACCCAGGTGCTCGTGTACGTCGGAGCGGTAATGGTGCTGTTCTTGTTCGGCACGATGCTCACTCGAGCCCGCATCGGGGCCGAAAATGATCTCAACAACAAAAATTGGCGGATGGGTATCCCGGTGGCTTTGGTCATGCTTGGGGTGATGTCTTGGGTCATCATCGACGGATTCGGTGATGAGCGACTCATCGAAAATCCGGGTGAAAT
>JBJOFA010000285.1:0-2969 GCA_046049015.1 Actinomycetota bacterium
TCGACGATCGGTTTGAGCCACGCTCATGGCGGTGGTCTCATCAATGGTGAGTTGCGCGGCAAGGATCTTGCGACCCCAGCCGCCGTCGAGACGTCGAGACATGGCCATCCCATAGACACCGTTACGTGCCGCTAGTAGAAGAGCCCCACCTAGGGCTGACCCAAGTGAGCCACCAGCACCGATAACGCTCACCGCTGAAAACTGCGAGGCACCAGTGAATACCACCAGTGACAAAACGCAGGTTTGAAGAACACTTGAGCCCGCCGCCACTGAACCCACTCCAAAGGAGACCCCAAAGACTCCGACCGCTCCACTCAAAGTAAGACAGGCCACCACCATCGGACGTAGAGAAGGATCGCGCCACCAGGAAAGATTCGAATTCATCGGCTTTGGATCCACTGGCGAAACTCTAGAACTCCAACCCCGCAGGGTCGTATTCCGTGCAGGTTCCGTGCAGATCCCGCGCAAATTCCATCCAAGATGTCCCCCGACCCCAAAGGTCATGGACGCGCTACGGTCGCTATATGCGCGTGCTCATGCTTTCTTGGGACGCCCCGCCGATGTCGGTCAGCGCAGTAGGCGCCCATGTTGACGGGCTGTCGCAAGCGTTAGTTCGATCGGGCCATGAAGTCACCATCGTTACGGTGGCCAATGAAGATTCGATTTTTGGCATCGAGGATCAGATCCACCATGGAGTGCGCATCATTCGCGTCGCCGTGCAAACACCAGTGCTCTCAGTCCCGGTAACAACTCAGGCCAGCGTTCCATCGGCTGATCTCATTGCTCAGACAGCATCAGCCAATCATCATCTCGTCGCGGTGGTACCGCAGCTTGGTTCGTGGAAACCAGACGTCATTCACGCCCATGACTGGCGTACAGCCTGGGCCGCCCACACCTTGTCCACCATCTTGAGCGTGCCTTTGGTGGTCACTTTTCATTCCACCGAACAGGGTCGACACGGCGGGATGGTTCCCGTTGGGACTCCGGCATCCATCAACGCCATCGAGTGGTGGTTGGCTCTGCGCGCCAATCGAGTCATTTGTTGTTCTCGCTTTATGCGGCGAGCGACGATCGTAGGATTCGAACTTGCCCCTGATCATGTACATCTGGTTCCCAACGGGGTGGCAGTTGAAAAGTGGTCTCCACCTCATCAACTCATCCCCCGTCAACCCCTGGTTTTGGCCTGGGGCCGGACGCAATATGAAAAGGGCTTCCAGGTGTTGGCTCAGGCCATCAGCCGACTTCGAGGAGTTGTGCCCGGTATTCACTGTGTCATTGCCGGTCGCGGTCCATACCTGCCCGAACTGCAAAGCCAAGTCGACATTGAGGGAGTGAACGATCTCGTTCATTTAGCTGGCTACGTCAGTGACGATGAACTCCACACCCTGGTGCATCGTGCTGGATGTGTTGTTATTCCGTCTCTCTATGAACCGTTTGGCATTGTGGCGCTTGAATCCATGGCCGGTGGTGCGCCAACGGTGGTCGCTCGAACAGGTGGGTTAGCTGAGATCGTCGAAGGAACAGGAGCAGGACTGCTCTTTGAACCCGGCAACGCCGTTCAACTTGCCGAACAAATAGAAAAAGTGCTGACCGACCCTGCAGTTGCTCAAGAACTCCAAACTCAGGCCCGCAATGTTTTGCAATCGCATTACTCCTGGGATGCCATTGCCAAGGCCACCGGGACCGTCTACGGCCATGTCTGCGGAGATAATTCAGGCCGATAGCGGTTACTGACCGGTGAATTCAGCCTTACCCGGCCCATTTTCTAGGAAACTGCGCACACCGATCTGGCTGTCTTGGGTGGAAAAAATCTCAGTGAAGAGTTGACGTTCAAGGAGTAAACCTTGGGCCAAAGAGACGGACATCCCCTCATCGACGCCCCGCTTTATGAGCGCGTGGGCTTGCAGTGCACCTTTGGCAATTTCAGCAGCCAAAGAAAGAGCCCGCTCATGAAGTTGTTCGTGAGGAACAACTTCATCTACTAAACCCAATGACAATGCTTCATCAACTTTTACCTGTCGCCCCGTGATCATCATCTCTTTGGCCCGACTTGTCCCAATGAGTCGGGGCAAACGTTGGGTGCCACCACCACCAGGAATAATGCCTAGGAGTACTTCGGGTTGTCCAAAGACAGCCTTTTCTGAAGCAATGCGATAGTCGCAAGCCAAGGCCAGTTCACAACCACCACCTAGGGCGTAACCACTAATAGCGGCGATGACGAATCGTGGAATAGCGGCAATGGCATCAAGAGCTTGATGGAAGCCAGCACCGATCTTGTCTCCCGCTTGCGTGCCGCCGAACTCTGAAATGTCTGCTCCGGCGGCAAAGAGTCGCTCTCCACCGGTGATAACCACGGCCCCGGGAGGATTTTCAGTTAAGTCTGCGGCAATGGCGTGTAGCCGCGCCAATAAGGCTTGGCTGAGGGCGTTGACCTTTGGGTTGTTCAGTTGCACGAGGGCAACTCCGTCATTGCGCCGTTCAAGAAGAACAAGTTCGTCAGTGGGAGATGTCATGGTTTCAACTCTCTCTTAGGCACCAACGGACTTGAGCATTTCATCGGCGGCACTCCATGGATCGATAGAGCGAACGACGACCTTTTCCTGGAGGGCGTCCCACACCTCTCCGGTACAAATCTCGCGGGCTCGCTGCTCGAGTCGACGAGCCACAATTTCTCGCAACTCCTCACGTAGACGAAAACGACGGCGACGATCCAACTCACCCTGGGCAGTAATGAATTCTCGATGCGCTACCACGGCATCCCACAGGGCCGGTACCCCTTCACCGCTTGATCCAACAGTGGGCAAGATGGGCGGGCGCCACGTGTCGGAGGACAAATCTGATAAGTCGAGCATCTGCTCCAAATCCCGTCGCGTTTCATCCACACCTTTACGGTCGGCTTTGTTGATCACGAAGATGTCGGCGATCTCCATGAGCCCGGCCTTATTGGCTTGAACTGAATCTCCCCAACC
>JBJOFA010000286.1:0-2931 GCA_046049015.1 Actinomycetota bacterium
CAGTCACTCCAGCGATTGCCAATGCCATCCGCCAGGCTGTTGGTCGGGATCTACCTCGGGTCCCCATTCGGCCCTACGACATTGCACTTGGCTGACTATCACAATCCGAGACGCTGAAAAAGATCTTCGGGTGCTTCCAAAGAGCGCAGTGCGTCTCGCAAAATCTCGCTCATACCGTTCTCTAACGCCGTTGGCGACGAGCCCACAGCTGCGGCCAGATTTGTCGCTTGGAGCGGGTCTTCATCTCGGTGATACAAGATATTCTCATCAACTAATCCGCCATAGGCCCAAAATGGCAAGAGATCGCCGGGCTGAAAGGGCTGACGGATAACGGGAACTTTTGAGCCAGGCATCTGATCCAACCATGCTCGATGATCGGGACGCGGCAAACGCAATTCTGGACGACCATTTACCGGCATGGTGCTCCAGCGATTCGACCACATCGATAATGGAAAGGACGATCCTACCGAGCCGCGGGTATACGAATGCGTCTCCGTCATCAGTTGCACTTCCCGTCCCCAGTAGCCACTCAATGACCACGGTCGTACAGAGTCTTTTTGCCCGGTTATTAGCGGAACCAGGGAACGTCCGTGGGTGACATGTTCAGGTTTGACATCAAACACATCACACAATGTGGCGTGAAGATCGACGGTGGTGGACAGCGCTGCGATGCGACGAGCTTTTTGACCGGGCCAACGAATCAAGAGTGGTAAATGTCCCAGAGCATCATGGATCGGATAGCCCGGCTTTCCCCACACATCGCGTTCTCCGAGATAGTGCCCGTGGTCGGTACAGACAATGACTGCTGTTTCATTTGCAGTTGGCGATCGATCAATAGCCTCGAGAACCTCGCCGAACCAGTGATCAATCATGGAGAGCTTCGCCGCATACGCCGCTCGCAAAGAGCGCTCTTGCGATTCATCTAATGCACCGGACTCTCGGGCGCCCACGACATAGGGGGGCCAAATCATCCACGGATCAGAGACCTCACGGCGATATCGAGAAGCCCAGGGCTCCGGGGTGTCAAAAGGTTCGTGAGGATCAAATTCGTCCACAAACAGCATGTATCGATCGTGAGCAGTTGAACTCGAGGTGATCCATTCAGCTACCGTGCGCATTGTGCGCGGGCCTGGAAAGTCTTCTTCGGATCGAAACCAGGTTCGAGAATCTTGGTAGGCGAAGTGGCCACGCAGTGGAGGTTCGACCGGCAAGGAAGGTGCGCCTATCCAGGACGGATCCGGTCGGGTTCGCCACGGATCGCTCTCATGCCCACGGACATAATCCCAGGCTGTGAAGTCGACGTGATAGTTCTCTCCACCGATTTCAAAAAGATGCGGATGATCCGAGACCAACATTGTGGTCACCCCGGCAGCTCGCAAGTGGGCGGTGATGGCATCTTCCCAAATCTCAATTGATCCCCAAGGGCGCCAGAGAAAATCCATCGAACCGACCAATATGTCGTGTCGAGCCGGCATACAAGGCAATGAACCCGAATGATGACGATCAAAAACCAACGATTGCTGGGCAAAGCGGTCCAAATTGGGCGTCTCGATCTCCCAACCCGCATCAGCCCAAGAGGGATACTGACCTCGATAGGCCCCCAGTAGGTTGCGGCTCAAACTGTCCAACAGGACGACCACCACATTGCGCACGGCGGTATCACTGACAGAATCGGGACTTCCAGGTGTCGAATAAGCGTTGGTTACCACGGGGCAAGACTAGGCATAGTCCGATCTTCGCTCTACGATGGGGCTATGGCTGACACGTTAGGACATCAGGGTTTGGTGAAGCATCAAGACTTGGACTTTGTCCCCTTCGACTGCGACAACCATTACTACGAAGCGATCGACGCCTTCACCCGCCATCAGGACCCGCGCCACGCTGTGCGCTGTGTGCAGTGGGCCACGATTGATGGTCGCCAATATCAAGTGGTCGGTGGCCGAGTGAGCCGAGTTGTCACCAATCCCACCTTTGACCCCATTGCTCCCGCTGGCGCCATGCATGATTATTTCCGCGGCAATCCCGAGGGCAAACATCCCCTTGAGTTCCTTTCGGCCCGCGAACCTATTCGACCCGAATACCGCGATCGCCAAGCTCGTCTATCGGCCATGGATCAACAAGGCCTGCAGAAGATTTGGCTCTTTCCAACGTTGGGCATGTTGTATGAGGAACTGCTGAAGCATGACCCCGAGGGTGTAGGCATTATGTTCTCGGCGTTCAACCGCTGGATGGACGACGACTGGGGCTTCGCATTCCAAGACCGCATCTTTGCCGGTCCGTACATATCTTTAGCCAGTGTCGACTGGGCCTGCCAGGAATTGGAGTGGGCCCTCAGCCGTGGAGCCCGAGTCGTGTGCATGCGGCCGGCTGCCCCGATCACGGCCAATGGACCGCGATCGCCCTTTGATGAGATGTTTGATCCCTTCTGGGCGCGTGTCACCGAGGCCGGCATCACGGTGGTCATTCATGCCGGTGATAGTGGTTACTCCAGTAACGGATACGCCAACGACTCGTTCTCAGCCCAGTTCAGCGGAGGAGGATGGAAGCCGTCAATCAAGAGTTTTGCTATCGAGCGAGCCGCCCAGGACTTCATTCTCACGTCCGTCTTTGAAAAACTTTTTGATCGCTTCCCCAACGTGCGCATGGCCTCGGTGGAGAATGGCTCCAGTTTCTTGGCCGATGCCTTTGCCAAACTGGACTCAACGGCCCACAAGATGCCGGGATACTTCGTTGATGATCCGCGCGAAACCTTGCGCAACAACTGGTGGATCAACCCCTTCTGGGAAGATGACGTCAACATCGTCGCCGGACTCATGGGCACTGATCACGTGATCTTCGGTTCTGACTGGCCCCATATTGAAGGTATGCCTTCACCTCTTGACTACGTGCCAGTCTTGAAGACGTTCTCTGATGAGGATCAAAAGCGCATTC
>JBJOFA010000287.1:0-2919 GCA_046049015.1 Actinomycetota bacterium
CCAAGATTCTCCCGCAGGCCGATATGCCGTACATGAAAGACGGCACTCCCGTTGACATCATCTTGAACCCACTTGGTGTTCCGAGCCGAATGAACGTGGGTCAGGTTCTAGAAGCCCACCTGGGCTACGCCGCTCGTTGGGGTTGGACTAATCCCGACGGCACTCGTATTGGCGACGAGCCGGTGCGGGGGACCGAGTCCAAGACTCGACCCAGTACGCCTCCGGCGAAGTTCATTGCCACACCGGTGTTCGACGGAGCCCACTGGGACGAAGAGGAGCAGGCCGGAAAGCATCCGACCATTCAAAAGATCCTCGAAAATCTCAATCCCGAGGCGACGCCGAAGCCTGGCGCATCTACTGGTGAGCGAATGATCAAACTCAGCGGCAAGACCGAGTTGCTCAACGGACGTACCGGCGAGGCGTACGACTCGGAGATCACCGTTGGTTACATGTACATCTTGAAGTTGTCCCACTTGGTCGACGACAAGATTCACGCTCGATCAACTGGTCCTTACAGCATGATCACGCAGCAGCCCCTTGGTGGTAAAGCCCAGTTCGGCGGGCAGCGATTCGGCGAAATGGAAGTGTGGGCTCTCGAGGCCTACGGAGCGGCGTACTGCTTGCAAGAGCTGCTCACCATCAAGTCTGATGATGTGCTTGGTCGAGTCAAGGTTTACGAAGCCATCGTCAAGGGCGACAACATCCCTGAACCAGGTATTCCGGAGAGCTTCAAGGTGCTCATGAAAGAGATGCAGGCCTTGTGCCTGAATGTCGAAGTCCTGGCAACTGACGGCAGTGAAATCGAGATGAAGGAAATCGACGAAGAGGTGTACAACACCGCCGAAGCGTTGGGTATCGACATCAGTCGGCCAGAGCGAGGTAGCGATCAAGACGATCGCGACCGCGCCATGGGCCGTCGCTGAACCACCAGACCAGCTCGACTGGAAATAGCACGACCTGAATTAGCACGACGAATACAAAACGATCAACGAACGCGACGGAACTGAAGAGAGAGCGAGAGACGATGCTCGATGTAAATATGTTCGACCAACTGCGAATTGGATTGGCTACGGCTGACAACATTCGTACCTGGTCGAGTGGCGAAGTGAAAAAGCCCGAGACCATCAACTACCGGACCTTGCGTCCGGAGCGCGATGGACTCTTTTGCGAAAAGATCTTCGGACCAACGCGTGACTGGGAATGCTCCTGCGGCAAATACAAGCGGGTGCGTTTCAAGGGCATCATCTGTGAAAAGTGCGGTGTCGAAGTCACTCGCTCCAAAGTCCGTCGTGAGCGCATGGGCCACATCGAACTCTCGGCTCCAGTGGTACACATTTGGTACTTGCGCGGTACTCGCTCGTGGTTGGCCTACTTGCTGGCCGGTATTGAGCCCAAAGAAGAGCTCAAGGCTAAGCAGTTGGAGAAGGTCATTTACTTTGCCGCTCACTTGGTGACCTGGGTCGATGCTGATCGCCGTCACGAAGACCTTTCTAGTTTGGAAGCCGAGTATCTAGCTGAACTCGAGGCCATCAAGAAGGAACAGGACCTGGAAATCGATCGCCGATTCAAGGAACTGGAAAAAGAAGCGGTCCGCCTCGAAAAGGAGGGCGCCAAGGACGCTGAAGTCAAAGCAGTGCAGCGTTCCGCAGATAAGGAAATCGCCGCCATTCGCGAGCGTTATGACAGCGAGTTGGATTTGGTCAAGCGGGCTTGGGACGAATTCAAGAGTCTTCACCCCCGTCAGATCATTGAAGATGAAACGTTGTGGCGTGAACTGCGCAGTCGTTACATGGACTATTTCGAAGGTGGCACCGGAGCCGACGCCATCAAGTCCCTGATTGACCGCATTGACTTCGATGAGGAAGAGCGCAAACTGCGTGATGCCATCGATCCCAAGGATGGCAAGAAGCCACTGAGTGCGCAGCGTAAGCAAAAGGCCATCAAGCGCTTGAAGATTGTGGCTTCGTTCAACCAGCGGGATCCAGATACTGGTCGTCGTATGAACGATCCCAAGGCCATGATCTTGGATGTCGTACCGGTGATTCCTCCGGAACTGCGCCCCATGGTGCAGCTTGAAGGTGGCCGTTTCGCCACTTCGGACTTGAACGATCTATACCGCCGAGTCATCAACCGCAATAACCGCCTTGAGCGTCTCCTCGGTCTTGGTGCTCCTGAGATCATTGTCAATAACGAAAAGCGCATGTTGCAAGAAGCAGTCGACGCTTTGTTTGACAACGGTCGTCGTGGTCGTCCAGTGACTGGTCCGGGTAACCGTCCGCTTAAGTCTTTGTCGGACATGTTGAAGGGTAAGCAGGGACGTTTCCGTCAGAACCTGCTTGGTAAGCGCGTCGACTACTCCGGTCGTTCAGTCATCGTGGCCGGACCGACACTGAAACTGCACCAGTGCGGTTTGCCAAAGTTGATGGCCCTCGAACTCTTCAAGCCTTTCGTTATGAAGCGCCTTGTCGACATCGAATATGCCCAGAACATCAAGAGCGCCAAGCGCATGGTTGAACGGCGTCATCCTCGAGTTTGGGACGTTCTCGAAGAAGTCATTCGCGAGCACCCGGTATTGCTCAACCGAGCACCGACTCTTCACCGCTTGGGAATTCAGGCCTTCGAGCCAGTCTTGGTTGAGGGCAAAGCCATTCAGATCCATCCATTGGTCTGTACTGCTTTCAACGCTGACTTCGACGGTGACCAGATGGCTGTTCACGTGCCGCTCTCAGCCGAAGCACAGGCCGAGGCTCGCGTGCTCATGTTGAGCGCCAACAACATCTTGTCCCCAGCTTCTGGTCGACCCATTGTGACCCCGACTCAAGACTTGATCATCGGTGCCTATTACTTGACTGCCGATGATCCCGGCGCCAAGGGCGAGGGCGCGGTGTACCGCCACAATTGGGAAGTTTTCCGGGCCTA
>JBJOFA010000288.1:0-2904 GCA_046049015.1 Actinomycetota bacterium
CATCGACTAGATGTTCCTCGACATAGTATTGCTGGATATTGACGAAACCGGGATTCTTCTGGTTGCGTACCGGTAGCATGTCGAACTGATAGACAGGCTCTGGATCGTTGCGCCAGAACAGCTTGCCGACGCTCCACGTGACACCCCTTTCAACCACCTGCTCGCCGACGCCGAGCCGGTCGAGGATGTCGAGGCTCTGCTTGGAAAAGCAAATCGCTTTGGAACCAAGCGCGATGAAATCGAATGCAGTCAGCACGGTTACCTGGTGGCCCTTGCGGGCGAGGTCGAGCGCTAACACCAGCCCGACCGGGCCGGAGCCAACAATTACAAAAGGATAGAGGCCTGGTACCTTGCCGGACAGTTCGGGGGCAATCGAAGCGGTCTTCTGCTTGTAGCGTGGGATGTCGGGAAATTTCGTCATGGCGCGTGCTTCAACCCTGCAACTGGTCCCAGACTTCCCGGTCGCGCTCCATGGTCCATATCCGCGGCCAGTCAATGCCGTCGAACTCGTCCCACAGGCGCTGCACGTCGAACGGCAGGCAATGTTCGAAGATTGGCCAGTGCCCGAACTTGGGGCCAAGCGCGCTGTGCGTTGCTTCAAAGGCTTCGCGAAGGGTTCCGCCAGCCTTGTGGACCGCGCCCACACGATCAATCATGACCTTGAGGAATGAAACCCTGGGAATCAGCCTTTACCTCAAAACGAATCAGTCGTAGAACGCTCACGATCAGCACGGCCATCATGATCGCTATACCAGCAGTTACCAACGGCCGATGGCCGAGTGACGTTGCCCAGGAGGAATCAATTTCCACCCCAAAGATATGTTCTTTGAGAACGTCAGTGACATCCCACTGCGCCACATGAATCCATAGTTCTTGGGGAATCTTGATACAAACCCACAATAAAGCCACTGCAGTAAGGATCCACTTCCAGGTAAGTCGATCGGGGCGGCGAGTCTGGCGATAGATCTCAACCAGAATGAAAAAGTATTCAAAGGTGTTGGCGAAGATCACCAAATACCAACGTTCACCGGTGAACTCAAAGATCACTACGCCAACCAAACGGTAGTACCACAGAAAGATCACAGTCATAACTAGTGGGCCACTCACCCAATTCCTGAGAACTGCCACGTAGGCAATGCTGAGATAGAAAACATCCAAAGCCTTGTCGTAGGTCTGATAGCCATCCAGATTCAGGTTCGTAAACTGCTGAAAAATGCTTTGATCTGCGGCATCGATAATCAGACAAACAAGAATTGCTGGGAGTGGAAAGCGCGGAATACGCAACGGTACGAGAAACCGTAAACCCACCACCGCAGCAAAGACGATGGTGTCCAGTGTCATGTTCAGATTGTCTGAGCGACTTTCTCAGCAACTTTGGTGAACTGCATCACTCCATCGTCTATCGGTGACTTGACGATCATCTTTTTGTCTCGCGAAATCAATTGCGGATTGAGCCAGGGCTCATGATCGCCTTGCTTCGGCATGAGATGCATCACTCGTTGCATGTAACCAGCCGGGAAATTATCTATCCATGGATGTTCAGCCATGCCGGCGTCTTCGGGCCGCAATCGTGGCGTGGCCTGCTGGGTCTTCGTGGCTTTCATATGGTTCAAAAGGCGACAGACGTAATTGCTCACCACATCGGCGCGGAGAGTCCACGAGGCGTTGATGTATCCGAACGTCGACACCAGATTTGGAACATCGGAATACGCCAGCCCTTTATACGTCCAAGTCTTGGAGAAGTCAATGGCTTCACCATCAACCATGAAGTCAACTTCACCAAGCGTTACTAAATTCAAGCCAGTTGCCGTGATGATGATGTCGACATCGATAGTCGTACCTGATTTCAATACGACACCGCTGGCAGTGAAGCGATCGATCTCATCGGTAACCACTCGGGCCTTACCCTCATTGATGGACGTAAAGAGGTCGCCATTGGGCAGTAAACACAGTCGCTGATCCCAAGGGTTATAAGAAGGCGTGAAGTGAGTATCCACATCGTAGTCGGGACCAAGGGCATTTCGCACTCCATTGAGGAGCAGCTCTTTAATCTTCTCCGGTTGAGTCCGAGTGCGGTTGTAGATCTTCTCACTGAGCAGAACATTCTTTTTCCGGGTGAGGGCATAGGCCATCTTTTCGGGCAGAAACTTGCGCAAAGTGTCGGCGATCTTGTCGTGGTCGGGTCGCGCCACAACATACGTGGGCGAACGTTGCAACATGATCACCTCGGCAGCCGTTTTGGCCATGGACGGCACGATGGTCATTGCCGTGGCCCCCGAACCGATGACCAAAACGCGTTTACCGGCGAAGTCCAGATTCTCAGGCCATTTTTGTGGGTGAATGACCGGTCCGTTGAAAGAGTTCAAACCGGGGAGGTCGGGGGTGTAACCCTCCTTGTAGCTGTAGTACCCCGAGCACATGAACAAAAAGTTGCAGGTGTATTCGACCGTGGCTCCTGAGTTTGTTTGCGTGGTAGTCACCGTCCATTGGGCAGTATCAGTTGACCAACTGGCCGACACCACCTGGTGATTGAAACGAATGTGTTTATCAATGCCGTTCTCTTGAGCGGTTTCCCGCAAATACTTCAAGATTGAGGGACCATCAGCGATGGATTTGGCTTCGACCCACGGTTTGAAACTGAAACCAAGGGTGTGCATATCGCTGTCAGAACGAATACCTGGATAACGGAAGAGGTCCCAAGTGCCCCCCAAATCAGAGCGACCTTCCAAGATCAGATACGAGCGATCCGGACAATTCTTTTGCAGGTAATAAGCCCCGCCAATACCCGAAATACCAGCGCCGACGATTAAGACATCAACATGCTGCGGTGATGAACCCGGTGATGAATCAGTGGATGATGACATCAGTTTCCCCTTGCAGTTTGATTATTCGATCATCCTAGTG
>JBJOFA010000289.1:0-2895 GCA_046049015.1 Actinomycetota bacterium
CCCGGGCAACCACGAGATGCCACATGGATTGGGCCAATCCGCAAATAAGTGATCCGACTATGAAGGTGACAATGGCAATTTGAAAGAGCAAACGGCGCCCGTAAAGATCGGAGAGCTTTCCAAACAGTGGTGTGGCGGTGGTACTGGTGAGCATGTACGCAGTTCCCACCCAGGCGTAGTACTTGATGCCACCAAGGTCACCGATGATGGTGGCCAAGGCGGTTGAGACGATGGTTCCGTCTAAAGCGGAGAGGGCCAAACCGGCCATGACCCCGGCAAACACCATATAAATCTGTCGTTGGGTCAGCGTTGTTCCCGGGTTGTTTGGCCCCTCAACTGCCGGACCCGCCTCCGCTGGCTTTGCCTCAATGTTCTGGGCCATAAAACCTCCCTTACTTGTACGGTACAACGAAGTGCTGCGGAGCGGCGAATTTCTCTCGGTGGCAGGGTTCCGGGCAGAGGTCATGGTCCGGTCAAAGGTGGGGCAAGATAGTTCGGTGTCCGATACTCAACCTCGAAAGTTGGCCCAGCTCATTGCAGTTCGCGAAGTGACGACGCCACTGGGCGATATTCGCATTGCGGCCTCTTGCGATGGGGTTCGTGAAGTTCTCTGGGATGGAGAGCAATCGTCGCCATTGGGTGGCCGTGACAACGGTGAACGTGAAGACAAAGATGAAGTAGGTGGCGGATTAGAAGGCCAAGATGCCAAAAGGCGAGCCGAGGAAATTGCTAACAGAGCAGTTCAGGAAATCGCTGAGTACTTCGCCGGCACCCGAATTGATTTCGATCTCCCCCTCGATCCACAAGGCACGCCATTTCAACAGTCGGTTTGGCAGACGTTGTGCACCATTCCCTACGGATCAACAATCAGTTATGGAGAACAAGCCCGTTTGCTGGGCGACGCCCGTAAGGCACGTGCCGTGGGCGCGGCGAATGGTCGTAATCCCATCGGCATCATCGTGCCTTGCCATCGAGTCATTGGCAGTAACGGAGCCTTGACGGGTTTCGCGGCCGGGGTAGACAAAAAGCGGGCTCTGCTCGAGCATGAGCAGCGATTCATCCCGGGACGACTTTCGGTTCGCGGGAAAGATGACACTCCTGAAATCACTGAGATTTTTTCTCGAGGTCTAACCGGACCCGATGGCGAACCGCTCAATATTTTCGGGGTCTTGGCGCATCATCCAGCGATGCTCAAGCGCTGGTTGGTCTTTGCCACCCACGTCCTTTCCAAAAACACCTTGAATGCCCGCGATCGCGAGATTCTCATTTTGCGCACTGGGTGGAACTGTCGGTCTCGCTACGAATGGGGACAGCACGTGCTCATCGGTCGAGAATGTGGTCTGTCAGACCAAGAGATTGAACGAATCAAAACCGGACCGCTTCACCAGTCTTGGTCAACAACTGAACGATTACTCCTTGAAGCCGCTGATGAACTTCATTCATCGCAGGCCTTAAGCAGTTCCACTTGGAATGGACTGACCAAAAGTTATTCCACCGAGCAGGTTCTCGATGTCATTGCCACTGTGGGCAACTATCACCTGGTGGCGATGTTTCTCAAGAGTGCTCGGGTGCCCCTTGATGCCGGCGTTCCCCTCGAGGCGGAATTGGACTAACGCACGTCTCAATCGTTGCCACGGGTTACAGCAAAGTGATGTAGCGGACTTACTTGCGGCGAGCCGAGGCGGCCTGCTCGCGGCGTCGACGTGCTTGTTCTTGTTCGGCCAGCTTGCGGGCTCGGCGCTGTTCTTTCAGCGCCTGACGGGCTGGATCATCACTATCGGCAGCGGTGAGAAGGGGAGCAGCAACAACGGGTTCAGCCGGAGGCAACTTCCATTCATCATCGTGTTTCAGCAAACGAGTAATGATCGGAGAGGCCAACGCCTCGCCGGTTACCACGGAAGCCAACATCACCTGAGTCACCGGCAAGCTGTGTTTGGCGATGATGGCGGGTAGGGCGGTCCGTAAGTCTTCTTCACTCGGATCATCGGAGCGATCGCCGAGGGCCTCGATGCATTCGCTCAAGCAGGCATCGGTCAACAAAATTGACAGACGCTCCAGGTCGCCATTGATACGACCCTTGGCCACCGTGGCTTTGACGGTTGCCACCAAGTTTGGTGTATCCAGATCTTCGCCTTTCACCCCAACTATGTGCTGGATCGCGTCCTTCGATTCGTCCTCGAGGGACTCGTACAAAGCGGCAATCCGGTCATCATCCAGGAGGCGGAAAGCCCGATCCAGTAACGAAAGGGCGGCAAGGCGATTTTTGACTTGATTCACGGCGTCAGGCTAGCGGTGAATTTACGGCAGACTGCTGTGATGACCAGTGAGCCCAATCTGAAGTCTCGAATTCAACATGACATTTCCGAAGCCGTCCGGTCGGGCGATGAATTAGTGAAGTCGACCCTGCGAATGGCATTGGCGGCGATCATGAATGCCGAGGTTGCCGGCAAAGAAGTTGTGGTCCTTTCTGAGGATCAGTGCATTGCGGTTGTGCGTTCTGAACTCAAAAAGCGTCTTGAGTCCGCCCAGATCTATGAAGATGCCGGTCGGGTCGAGTTGGCCGCTCGAGAGCGTGGCGAGGTGGCTATTTTGGAGAAGTATCTGCCAGCAGCCATGGATCCCGCCGTGTTGGCCGGGATTGTCGCCGAGGAAGTTCAGCGAGCCGCCGAGCAAGGTCAGACCGGACCAAAGGCCATGGGGGCAGTTATAAAAGCCGTGCGAGAGCGGGCCGGCGATGGAGCCGATGGTTCAACGATTTCCGTGGCAGTGAAAGCGGCCTTGGGCTGAAAACCACATGGCGCCCACGGTAGGAATCGGACCTACGACCTTCTGCTCCGGAGGCAGACGCTCTATCCACTGAGCTACGTGGGCGGGTGGCGAAAGCCTAGCGGTGGA
>JBJOFA010000290.1:0-2891 GCA_046049015.1 Actinomycetota bacterium
TGCCGGACGAACCATTTCGGTCATGATGAAACCTGGAGACACCGAGTTCACGCGAACGCCGCGGTCGGCCCACTCACAGCCCACTTGCGCCGTCACGTTGCGCAGGCCCCCCTTGGCTGCGGCATAGGCAATGATGTTGGATTCATTCGCCCCGCTACCCATGATCGAGCAGATGTTGATGATCGATCCGGATTGACGTTGCAACATATGATGCCCAACTTCTCGCAGGAACATGAAGGCTCCCGTGAGATCGATCGACAGGATCCAGTTCCAGGTCGCGGTGTCATAAACCTCGGCAGACAGCCCGCGCAGATCGCTGACGCCGGCGTTGTTGACCAATACATCGATCTTGCCGTGTTCCTTAATTCCAGTTTGGACGACGCGTTTCACGTCCTCTTCCACAGCCACATCGCCTAGGGCCACTGTTACTTTCGAGCCCAACTTGCGACACCGCTCGGCTACGGCCTCGAGCAAATCCTTCGACCGCGCCGTGAGAACGAGATCAGCGCCCTCCTTGGCGAAACCTTCAGCGAAACCTTCGCCAAGACCGTAGGAAGCACCCGTGATGAGAACTGTTTTTCCGGTGAACTGACCCATGACTCTCCCCTTGTTACGACATCGACGTCTGAAACGACTCTAGAGCCCTACTCGCCGAGGCTTCGCACGGGAAGTTCCATATGCAGAAGTCCCGCCAGGAACGCCTCGAGGTCGCCGACGAAGCCCGCCTGTTTCATCTCCTCAGCAGTTCGGCGACTACCGAGCAGTCGCAGACAGTCAAATGCCGATCCGCTCCACGACAATTGGGGTTCACCGTTACCGACGAGATAATCCCGCCCGCCGAAGGTGATCTGGATTGCCGGCAGACCGGCTCGCGCCAGATCCCCCTTCACCAAGTTGAGACCAAGTTCGGCCGCCACTTTGACACCATCGCTTTCGCGAGCACCAGGACGACCAACAGCGGCGCGCAGGTCATGTTCATGTACGACGGTGTCATAGGTGAGCCCCCACAATCGCGCCGGGGCGGCCTCGATCATCGACTCGAAGCGAGGTGCCGCTCGCGACCATTCCTCGACGACCTCGACGAGTGGGATCTGCCGACGCTCTTCCACTTGACGATCCACCCAGGCCTGGGTGTCGCCCACCGGGGAATTTCCGGCTCCAAGATCAACGGCAATTCCCGTGACGTGGGAAATTAAATCCTTCACCCGCCATGCCGGGCAGGCGTCGACCATCGTTTCGATGGCGGTGCCATCAAGTTCGCCGGCGATCTCTTGCATACGTTGACGGGCGTTGCGATATTCAGCAGCAAGAACTGCACCCGGAAACTTGCCGAAACTATCCATGTCTTCCTCCCCAGGGGATCGCAACGCCATTAGGTTGAGCGACACCAACAGTCTCGCACAGGGCGGGACCGGAGCAAGGGGGTGGACGTTGGTCATGGGATCTGGGCGACTGGAAGGAAAAATCGCAGTAATCACCGGAGGCGCAAGTGGCATCGGTGAAGGAACGGCACGACGCTTCGTCGAAGAAGGTGCACGCGTGGTGATCGCTGATCTCCAAGACGATCCAGGACACGCGCTCGCTGCTGCCCTTGGTTCACAGGCGCGATTCGTGCACACCGATGTCACCGATGAGAGCCAGATCGCCAGGGCAGTGGACACAGCTATTGCCGAATTCGGTGCTCTCGACGTGATGTTCAACAACGCTGGCGTGGTTGGCGCCGTTGGTCGAATCGCCGAAACGACAGCAGAGCAATGGGATCGCACGGTTTCGATTTTGATGCGCGGAGTATTTCTCGGAATGAAGCACGCAGCCCGAGTCATGATCCCGCAAGGCAACGGTGCAATCCTTTCGACCTCTAGCACTGCGGGCATACTCGGTGGCCTTGGTCCCCATTGCTACACAGCCTGCAAACATGCCGTGATCGGACTCACGAAATCAGTCGCCTCCGAACTCGCACCCCATGGTGTTCGCGTCAACGCCATTTCTCCCGGTAACACGGTGACCGCAATGACCTCGGCGGTCATGACCGGAGATCCCAATGCCTTCGAAACCGCCACCAAACACATCGCCGCCGGTTCACTCCTTGGCATTGCCGGTCTTCCAGTCGATATCGCCAACGCTGCGGTGTTCCTTGCCAGTGACGAGGCTCGCTATATCACCGCCCACACATTGGTCGTCGACGCCGGACAAACCGCCATCGGCGGGAACGGCCGCTTCCACCAGCAAGATTCTGCTTTGGTGCGTGAGGCCGGAATCAGAGAGCAGCCGTAGATATCTAAACTGGATATCCAGGTCAGATATTCAGGTCAGATATTCGGGTCGACCAGAACTTTCGTCTCCAAGGATTGCCCGCTGGCCAGATCGGCCAGAGTCGCATCGAGTGAGTCGAGCCCAACGGTCGATGAATGCATGGGTTCAGTTCGGAATCGACCATCAGCGATCATGCCCATGGCCAAGTCGAACTCTTCATGGGTGTAGGCCAGAGCCGACGTCACGGAAATTTCCTTGATAAGCCAGGACGCCGGTGAGATCGGCGCATCCTCATCGGCTAATCCGATCAAGCACATCGATCCACCGCGGCGTGCCAGATCGACCGCTGACTGCACTGCAAACGATCGACCAACGCACTCATAGACCACATCGGCACCGAGCCCATGGGTGAGTTCCTTGACCAAGGCATCGGCCTCGGGACCGGGGGCAACGCCGTGGTGGGCGCCAAGTTCGAGGGCCAAGGAACGGCGCCTCTCATTCGGCTCCACCACAACAACTTTTCCCGCACCTGCGGCTCGCACCCACTGCATGGTGCCCAATCCAATGGGACCTGCACCCTGAATGACAGCTACATCCCCGAGCCGAAGTCCACTGCGACGCACAGCATGAAAAGCCAC
>JBJOFA010000291.1:0-2879 GCA_046049015.1 Actinomycetota bacterium
ACCGTGCGGTCCAATAAACCCGCTCGGCGCATACCTTCGGAGAAAACTGGACCAGAGGCCCCAGTCAAAAGGGTGCGATCAAGATCAAAAAAAGCGGCTGCCCGGGGACCTGCCACGGATTTTTTGGTTTTCACCCGAGCCTGCGCCATGAGCCTTACCGTAACCCCGAAAACGGGAAAGGTCCCGCTTGGGGGAAGCGGGACCTCTCAACCTTGATCCCGGCGGAGGGGGGTCCGCCTGTGGGATTGTCGTGTGTGTTTGGGGGAAACACACAGCGATTAACAAGAAGAATCTTGCCACTATTCCACCTACCTTTCAAGTAGATAACGGCGATACTTGATATCTTTTTTTCAGATGGACGTCCGGCAGATCTCGTCACTTTTAGCTATTGCCGATCACGGCTCCTTTTCGGCTGCCGCCCGGGCCCTTTTTACGGTCCAGTCAAACGTCTCGGCCCACGTGGCTCGCCTCGAACGTGAGCTTGGCGCCACCTTGGTGGATCGCTCGTCGGGGTCATTGACGAATGAAGGGGCGCTCGTTGCCGAGCACGGTCGCCGAATCCTGCGGGAGTTGGACGACATTGCCAGCGATATTGCCGCTCTCCACGACATCATCGCTGGAGAAGTTCGACTAGGGGTCATCGGCACTACCGGACGGTGGCTCATGCCCCAATTCCTCACCCAGCTCAGTCACGCCCATCCCGAGGTCCGACCGTTGATTTCCGAAGGTGGTACCTCCAGTCTCATTCCCCGACTTTTGAGTGGAAGTTTGGATGCTGCGATCCTTCACCTTCCCGTTGAGGAACCCGAACTACGCGTTGACCCTCTCTTTGCAGAAGATTTAGTTCTCTTGGTTCATGCCCGCCATCCCTGGTTCGGAGCGACGGAACTTCCCTTATCAGCTCTTGGCGATCACCCTCTTCTTCTTCCGCCACCATCGGCTGCTTTACGGCGGATCATTAATCGGGCCGCCGATGATCATCAGGTCACTTTGCACATTCAGGCCGAGATCGATGGCGTGCGCCTCATGGCATCACTGGCCTTTGAGGGTTTTGGCGCCGCCATCGTGCCAGCAACTGCGGTGCCCGTTTGGCTGACCGGCAATTTCTCAACCATTTCAGTTCCAGAGTTGCCCCGTCGAGTCGTTGGTTGGGTTGAACGTCGCCGCCCAGGTCCATCAGTGGCTACAAGGGCTGCTTTGGACATCGCCCGTTCGGTTATCCACCGACGCGAAGGCCGCCAGCCCGGTTTGCACGTGGGCCCCGATGTACTCACCCCATAATTCCTAGACCGTAATCCACACACTGAACCACATCCGTAGAGGTTCACTCAGACCCTGCGGAGGCGTACTGTGTTCTCGTGTCAAGAGTCGCTTTGCAAGCCAAGGTTCCCGGAGTTGCCGAGGTACAGGTCCGCGATCTGAATGGACGTCGCGTTGTTTGGCTGGAAGTCACTGGCGATACCCATCGCGGTGCTCTGACATCGGACTCGTCGTCTCTTATCCGAACTGCAGCTCGCGCCGCCTTCGACGCTCGAGTGCCCTTCGTCGCCGTCATGGCTTCTTCAGGGGCAGATATTCGCGAAGGCTTTGCAGCTCTGCACGGTTGGGGCATGGCCGCAAAAGCTCTCACCGATTGCTCGGGTTTTGTGCCGACCATCATCATCGTCGATGGTCCCGCGGTATCTGGTCCCGCATTGTTGCTCGGCATTGTTGATCACGTGATCATGACCGAAAACGCCTACGCCTTTGTATCGGGTCCCACCATGGTGGCCGAGTTCACCGGAATCGAGATCGACAACGAAGAGTTAGGTGGAGCCGCCAGCCACGCTCGCTTTTCTGGATCTGCCACTGCAGTGGTCAGTGATCTTGAATCTGCCGTGATCTTTGCCGAGAATTTACTGTCATATCTCCCCGATCACCTCGATGCCGAACCGCCCCTGTGGGATACCGACGATGATCCCCGACGGACAACTTCTGAGGCTGGGGCCATTATCCCCTCCACATCAACGGGCAGTTACGACGTTCGACAGGTCATTGCCGCCCTCTGCGATGACGGCGAGTATCTCGAACTCCGTCCTCACTGGGCTGCCAACCTAGTAACCGCCTTGGCCACTTTCGATGGACATCCGGTGGGCATCGTGGCCAATCAGCCCGTGGCTCTCGCAGGAACCCTTGATATCCCGGCTTCGCAAAAAGGGGCCCGCTTCGTTTCATTTTGTGACTCCTTCAATATTCCCCTCATCACCCTGGTTGACACCCCTGGTTTTTATCCGGGTAAGGATTTGGAATGGCGCGGCATGATTCGCCACGGCGCTCAACTTGTTTTCGCTTATGGGCGAGCCACGGTGCCGCGAATTTGTGTCATTTTGCGCAAGAGTTACGGCGGCGCCTACATCGTCATGGATTCCAAACGAATGGGAAACGATCTGTGTCTGGCCTGGCCCTGGGCCGAACTCGCCGTCATGGGCGCCGGACAAGCGGCGGCTATTTTACAACGTCGGGCCACCGCTGACGAACGGGCCGCTTTTGAAGCCGACTATGCCGAACGCCTTTTAAATCCCTACATCGGCGCCGAACGCGGCTTCATCGATGCCGTGATTGACCCCTCCGAGACCCGCTCGGTGATATGTGCGGCGCTATCCACGTTGGTCGATAAACGCGAGATCTTCCCCGGTCGAAAACACGACAACATGCCCCTTTGACAACCGCGGGTAGGTAGATCAGGTCCCCTTTTGATTATCCTTTCCAGGGGAGGAGAAAGCCTCCCACACTTACGAACAACCCGAACAACGGGTTCGACATAAAGGGGACATTCCCGGTGCCTGAGACCATCACGATCATCGACGACCGCACGGGCAAAAAGGTCACCGTTCCAATTG
>JBJOFA010000292.1:0-2866 GCA_046049015.1 Actinomycetota bacterium
CGAGATCAGTTCCCGCTTTGACAATGAGGAGTTCCGTGGACATCACGTTATGTAGTTGCGTGAAACGGTCGTACCCCGCAGCATCGGCTTCAGTGAAAACTCCCAATGGTCGTTTGTCGCCATCGATAATGATGACCACCCCATGAGACCGCTTATGAATGAGGCTCAAAGCCTGTCCCACGGTATCGGTGGGGGCCAAAGTGATAGGAGTTTCGTACACCGGATGGCATTTTTTGACGAAGTCGATGACCGTACCAATGACATCAAGGGGAATGTCTTGAGGCAATACGACCAGACCGCCACGCCGCGACACGGTTTCGGCCATACGTCGTCCGGCCACTGCAGTCATATTGGCTACCACGATCGGGATAGTGGTTCCGATGGAATCAGTAGTAGTGAGATCTACATCAAGTCGTGAATTCACAGCCGACAAACTCGGCACCATGAAGACATCGTTGTAGGTGAGGTCGTAGGGCGGAGGCGAGTCGCTGAGAAACTTCATGTGGTGCTCCTACTACGTAGTTCGAAAAGGTTGAGAGGGCCGTCTCAGGCTAGGAGGTATCTTGGCCGATATGAAGCATCCCGTCGTCCTGGTGCATGGTTGGGGTGGCTCATACGCTGCTACCTGGCGTTCAAGTGGCTTCGCCGATCTCCTCGAAGATGCTGGTCTGCAGGTCATTGGCGTGGATTTGCTCGGTCACGGCACTGCTCCCAAACCCCACGAACCCGAGGCCTACGCCGATCTCACCGAGCGGATTGTCCAATTGGCTCCCGAGACACCCTGCGATTACGTGGGCTTTTCCCTGGGGGCCATAACGCTCGTCCAGATGGCAATCAAGCATCCAGAACGCTTCAACCGTCTGGTTCTGGTGGGAATCGGTCGCAATGTTCTCGATGACGAAAACACCGCGGGCCACCAGGCCATCGTCGACGCCCTGGAAAGCAGCCACGCTGATTCATCCGACCACGAGATCAGTAACAACATTGCTCGGCTCTTCGTGCAATACGCCAATCAACCCGATAACGACCGTCAAGCCCTGACGGCCATCATGAAACGGGCACGGGCGCCTTTCACCCCCGAACAGTTGGCCCGCATCACCTGCCCGGTGTTGATCGTTATTGGAGATAAAGACTTCGCCGGACCCGGTGAACCCTTGGCCGAACTTTTACCAAATGCTCAACTCGTGACTTTGCGCAACGTCGATCACTTCGCCACCACCGAGAACTTTGGTTTTTTTGACGCCGCTCTTTCATTTCTCGATGCTCTCTGAAGACGCCGTGGGTCGCCAATGAGTTCTTCAACAAACGAGCGTCTGGGCACCAATCTTGATGTGGCCTCGGCGGTGTTGCACTCTGGCGGCATTATCGGGCTTCCCACTGAAACGGTGTACGGCCTTGGAGCTGATGCCCACAACGATGCAGCCGTAGCTGCCATCTTCCGGGTCAAGGGACGGCCAGTCGATCATCCACTGATCGTTCATCTTCCCGATACTGCTGCTGCTCGAGATTGGGCCGAGGATTGGCCCGCTTCGGCAGAAGCCTTAGCCCAACACTTTTGGCCTGGCCCACTCACTCTCATCGTTACCAAGGCCACAAGCGCCCCAGACTCGGTCACCGGAGGTCGATCGACTGTGGCCCTACGGGTACCGCAGCATCCCTTAACCCTTCGCCTACTCCGAGATTTTCCCGGAGGTATTGCTGCTCCTTCAGCAAATCGTTTCGGACGTGTGAGCCCGACAACGGCTCAGCATGTCCTTGCCGACCTTGGAGACGATGTCGACTATGTCTTGGACGGAGGTCCCTGCGACGTCGGCGTTGAATCGACCATCGTCGACTGTTCCGTTTCACCGCCGCAAATTCTGCGCTTCGGTGCCATCAGCATCGAACAAATTGAATCAGTGATTGGATCAGTAGCCGAGTCGTCAGGTCCATCTCGAGCCCCAGGAATGATGGAAAGTCATTACGCCCCGCGTTGCCGAGTGCACGCAGTGCTGTCACTGGACGAAGCCGAGTCCAAGGCCCGTCAGTCAACGATTTCAACGCGCATTCTCGATGGATCTCTTGATTCTCTCCAATTCGCTCATGATTTATACGCCCTCTTGCGATTGTGTGATGACGATGGAATCGAAGACGTGTTCGTGGTGCTTCCCATCGATAATGACATCGGACCAGCAATTCGCGATCGAATTCTCAAAGCCGCCGCCGATCATGAGCGACGGGATTAGTCGCTCAATGCACCGTCGAGGGCGTTGACGACTGCCACCCATTGGTCTCGACACGATTCAGCACTCACTCCCAATTCAGGAAATGATTCGCAGATCAGGCTGATCGTCGATGATCCGGCATCGGGCACGACTTCCAATCGACACCACACATCTCCATAAGTCGGTGCATGCATCACGACTTCCAGCACGTAGGGCGGATCGCTGTCCACGATGTCGCCGAGTTCTTGAGCTGCGAGGAGGAGGTATTCGAAAGCTTCAACCGGTAAGACGTTGATGGAAAACGATGGTGTATCGCGTGACCACACGCGATGTCGCGATGGCACATCGCGAACCGGATTCGAAAACAGGTCGTTGCGGCTAACGGAATCAGTAATCGTGCTTTTGATAGGTTCGCTGGCCGCCTGCGTCGAGCGTCGAACCTTCATGATTGAGACAAAGGCCGCGTTCACTGCGGCCATCGCCTGCGTGGTGCCGCCCCGATCGGGATGAACATCGAATGCAACGCGACGCCGAGCGGCATGGATTTCTTCGTCGTTTGCCGTCGGGCTCAGACCCAACAGTTCGTACTCGGCCTGCAGTTCATTCATCGTGATGGTCCCGCCGCGGTGAACGAGGTCCCCGGCGGATCATGGGCCCATTGC
>JBJOFA010000293.1:0-2863 GCA_046049015.1 Actinomycetota bacterium
GGGTCTTCCCAGCCTTGGCGCCCAGAACCAAGAATCACGCGTTCAATGCCAAGATCTCGGTACTCGCACAACGTTTCAAAAGTTGGATCCCCAAAAGCCACCATCGAAATGGGAATCGGGTCGCGACCGTTCTCTTGCACCTTTTGTTGGAAACGCTGAACTCGACGCGACACATCGCCGAGAGCAACATCTAGGGGCATCCAACCATCGGACCAGGCAATGGCATGTTGGGTTCCCAACTTCCCACCCATCCCGCACCAGATGGGCGGATGAGGTTGCTGCAGAGGTTTAGGTCGGCACCAGAGTTTGTCGAAGTTGTAGTACTCGCCGTGGAATTCGGATTCGTCCTCAACCCAGAGGGCTCGCAGTGCGCTCACACATTCAGCAAGTGCGCGATACCGCAGCGACCAGGAGACCGAATGATGGTTGGCCAGCTCCTCGCGATTCCAGCCAACTCCAACGCCGAACTGCAATCGGCCTTGTGAGGTGAGGTCCAATGTGGCCACTTGTTTCGCTAAAACGAAGATGTCGTGTTCCAGAGGTAATGCGACTCCAAGCCCGAGAAGTAACGAAGTGGTGTGCTCGGCGGCCTGGGTGAGGCTGATGAACGGATCCATCATCGTGGTGTACTGCCAAGGCAGATCACCGCCTGTGGGATACGGCGTCTGGCGAGACACCGGAATATGGCTGTGCTCGCCAATCCATAAAGAGTCGTATCCCAACGATTCGAGCAAGGGACCAAGCCGTCGCGCCTCAAGATCGGCGGGAGTGTTCATGGTGGTGTAGCCGATCTTCATGTCCAGTCCCGGTTCGTTTCGTCTGTGCGCTGGGCAACGCTACGGTACCCTCGCTCTGTGCAGTTTTTGTACCAATACCCCGACGCCCACGGCCGTGATGGAGACATGTTGGGAGCCGGTCGGGTGACCGTTATTGCTCAGGCCGTTGAACGAGCCGGTCTTCACGGACTGTCTTTCACGGAACATCCTGCTCCCGGGGCGCGCTGGCTGGATGCCGGGGGACACCAAACTTTGGATCCTTTCGTGGCCCTGGGCCATGTCGCAGCCGTTACTGAGCGTCTTCGGTTGGTGACATACCTCAGCGTTTTGCCCTATCGGAATCCGTTCCTCCTGGCCAAGGCCGCAGCCACTATTGATTTGTTGTCTGAGGGTCGTTTCACCCTTGGTATTGGCGTGGGATATCAGCGCGGTGAGTTTCGAGCACTCGGGGTGGATTTCGAGGAGCGTAATGAATTGTTCGATGAAGCCCTTGAGGTCTTGCCCCGTTATTGGACCGGCGAACCTCTGTCCTATGTCGGTCGACATTTCGAAGCGCGCGAGGTGATCTGCCTCCCTCGTCCTCGTCAGCAACCCATTCCCGTGTGGATCGGCGGCAATGCTCGAATCACTGTTCAACGAGTGGCCGAACGGGCTCAAGGATGGATGCCAATGATGTCGAATGAAACGGTTTCGGCGACAACTCGCACCGCTCATATCGGCGATATTCCCACGCTGGCCAACCGGGTATCAGAACTACGCGAAATGGCACGGAATCGCGCCCAAGAGTTAGATGTGTTGGTGACGTATCCGGATGTGGCAATTGGTGATCCGTCATCATCGGTGGAAAAACACCGCGACACCATTGGCCAATTGACCCAAGCCGGCGTGACCTGGTTGGGAATACCCGGCAATTCCACGAGTGAATCGCAGACCCTGGAGAGCATCGATTTCATCGCCCGCGAAATCCTGAGCTCGTAAATCCTGAGTTCGTAAATGCCGGCCACTCATTTCCGTGCGAGATCTGTCGTAACCTTGGCCGATGACTTCGTCCGCCATCGTTCAGCCTTTTCCCGCTTTCGTTTTTTCCAACGACCCTGAATCCCCAACTCGTGAGGTGCGGTCGGTAACACTCGATGACATTTCCGCAGATGGGGTGTTGATCGAAGTCGAGTGGTCCAGTGTGAACTTCAAAGATGGTTTGGCCACAACCATTTCCGGCAAAGTGGCCCGCTTGTCACCGATCATCCCGGGTATCGATATCGCCGGACGCATCGTGGCCGACGGCGAGGGTTTCACTGCGGGACAACTAGTCCTGGCCCACGGGTATGACATCGGTACGGCCCGGCATGGGGCCTATGCCCGCTACGTTCGAGTTCCGGCCGAATGGATTCTGCCTCTACCGGCGGGTTTGACCCCGCGAGAAGCCATGATCATCGGTACCGGAGGATTCACGGCGGCTCTATCGGTCATGGCGCTTCAAGATTGGGGTCTGCAATCGGGAGATGGACCGGTTTTGGTTACGGGAGCCACGGGCGGGGTGGGCAGTATGGCGGTATCGATCCTGGCTGGTCTTGGCCACGAGGTGGTAGCCAGTACCGGCAAAGCCTCCTCATATTCGTACTTACGTGAACTTGGTGCCACTCGAGTCATCGATCGCCAAGAACTGTCCGCCGACGATCCTCGGCCCCTTCAGGCCATGGAATATGCCGCGGCCGTGGACTGTGTTGGGGGACAAACCCTGGCCAATGTTTTTAAACGCCTCCAATATGGAGCAGCTGTAGCGGCCAGTGGACTCACCGGGGGAGCGGCCCTGGCGACCACAGTCATGCCCTTCATTCTCCGTGGAATCGCCCTGTTAGGTATCGACTCCGTCCAGACCCCAATGCCTCGCCGTATCGAAACATGGAATCGTTTGGCCCGCGACCTTCGTCCCTCGGGTTTGGACTCAATTGGCCACGAAATCACCCTCAGCGGGTTGGATGCGGTACTCACCGCCATTTTGAAGGGCGAGGTGTCAGGGCGGTACGTTGTGGCACCCACCGCCTGAGGATCCCACTTCTCGCGAACCACAATCAACGTCTCTGGAT
>JBJOFA010000294.1:0-2851 GCA_046049015.1 Actinomycetota bacterium
TGGCGGCTTCGTCACCAGAGTGAATCAAAGCGTTCGCTGCCAAGACCACGGTGGCGAAATATGGGGCGCACAACAACGAGCGACCCATCTCTTCGAGAACCACACCGAGCTCCACGTAGCCATAGCCAGAACCGCCATAAGCCTCCGGAATATGCAGACCCTGCAACCCCATTTGCTCACCCATCTGTGACCACACGGCGCGATCAAAACCATCTTCGGTTTCCATCTGCTCACGTACGGCCCCTTCGGCGCTCTTGGCGTCTAGGAAGGAACGGACTGTTTTACGAAGTTCTTCTTGTTCTTCTGAAAATGCAAAATTCATATCTCAATTCTGTACCCCCGCCTGTTGCTTCATGAAATCCGGGTGTGGACACAGGTGTACGCAATACCCCCGGTCCCCGCTACAGTGCGGATATGAGTCCTCCTCCGAACAACGAGGGTTCGGTGCCCAAGCCCCAGGTTGCCACGGTTGGCGTTCGGCAACTCCGTTCCGATGTGGCTGCCTACGTGCGCCGCGCTGGATCTGGAGAACAGGTAGTCATCAGTGTTGGGGGCCGACCAGTGGCCCAAATTGGACCGCTGTCCGCACCCACGGGCGAGATCCGACTCACTGATCTCATTTCTCGAGGAGCAGTACTGGCCCCGCGTCGTTCTGGACCCCTCAATCTGGCCGACCCCATTCCGGTCTGGTCTGGCAGTCGCCTCGACCGTCTACTGCGCGAAATCCGATGACCGTATTCCTCGATTCATCGGCACTTGTGGGTCTGGTCATTGATGGACCCGCTCGTCGTGTTGTTCTCGAAAGTCTCGAGGCCGACACGGACTGGTGCGCCAGTGCACTCGCTCTCGCCGAAGCTTTGGCTCTTTCATCCCGGCTCAGTGATGAGGCAATCCTGGTGCAGGACCTTGAAGACGCCGTTCGACTTTTCTGGGATCGCGTCGCAGTTGTTCCAGTCGATCAAGCCTGTCTGGATCAAGCCGCCGGAATAGTGCGCGAACAACCCGTGAGAATGAGCGACGCCATTCATCTTGCCGCCGCTCATCGACTGCCCCGTCCAGTTCGCTTTGTTACCTTTGATCCTGGCCAGATCCCAGTCGCCCTATCTCTCGGATTCGATGTCGTCTCCCTATGACGAATCCCGATGACGGAATGTCCCGGCCGATTCAGTGACAGACTCTGGTCATGTCAACGCCATTAACGGGACAAGCATCAAATAGTGATCCAAAATCTGTCGCTCCTGCCAACCTGCATTGGTTCAACACCGATGTGGAGGTCCACAAACTCGTGGTTGGTCCATACGACAACAACGTCTTCATCGTGCGTTGTCGAGCCACCGGAGAAGCGGTGCTCATTGATGCCGCCAATGAACACGGCATTTTGTTGGATCTAGCGCGTCAATTAGGAGTTCGGCAGATCCTTGAAACCCACGGACATCACGATCACATTCAAGCGATACCCGCCATGCGCGAAGCTGGCTATCGCGTTTCGGTGACCGAACTTGATGCACCAATGCTTGGTGATATGGGCTACGACGCTTTTTTAGATCACGATGAAGTCATTGAAGTAGGTCGCCTTCGCTTGAGGTCAATCCACAATCCTGGACACACTCCGGGTTCAATTTCATTTCATGTGGAGGGAACACCCCTTTTGTTCACTGGTGACACTCTTTTCCCAGGAGGACCGGGTGCAACAAAATTTCCAGGTGGCGACTTTGACACGATCATCAAGTCAATTGACAATTCACTCTTTGTCTTTCCGCCTCACACCATCGTGCTCCCCGGTCACGGTGATGACACCACCATCGGTACCGAACGGCCCCACCTTCAAGAGTGGGTGAATCGTGGATGGTGAGGAGAAAATTGAATCCGAAAAACCGGCTCTGAGGTACGACCAACGGCCTGAAGATCCAACTCCGATTTCAACGTCCGATCTCCCACCCACTCCGATTCGAGATCGCAATATTCCAGCAACGGCCTGGGTCGAGGCCCCTCATCAACTTTTGAACCTGGGTCAGGATCTCGCCAACTGGCCCGTGGCTATGTACAAAAGGCGGATTGGGCACTGGCTGCTTTGGCGAGCCGGACCGGCCAGCGATGCCGATGCCCGATATTGGGCCGCCGACCAATCAGACCTCGAACGGCAGTTTGAGTTTCGTTTGTTTAGCGATGGCCAAGGCCACGGTTTGGGACCGAGTGGCCAGACCCATGATCGCTTTCGGTCTTGGAAAGAGGACCTACGAGATCACTGACTACGAAAGTGCTCTGGGCTTTACACTGAGATCGTGAACATGATCGGCTCGCCTTCACTTGGGGGAATGGTTCCTCCTGCCAATGTTTTCGCGCCCGGTCAACGCACTGAATTGATACTTGAAGATGGTCGGCCCACACCGGCCACTCGTGAGCAGTTACGACGAATCCCCACGATTCGCAATCTTGGATCCGTGGTGTCCACCTACGTGCAGACTGGGTTATTGATTTACATCGCAGTTCGGTTCGGCCCTTGGACCTGGTTACCAGTTTTTATTCTCATGGGCCGCGCCCATGCGCAGTTTGCATCTCTCATGCACGAGGCTGCGCACCGATTGCTCTGCTCGAATAAAAAAGTCAATGACTTTTTCGGTCGCTGGCTCATTGGCTATCCGGCATGGACTAATACCGATGCCTATCGGCGAGTACATATGGCTCATCATCGTCAAGAGTTCGGACCGAATGAGCCCGATATCCCCCTCTATGCCAATTACCCCATTAACCCGGCGAGCTTTCGACGCAAACTGATACGTGATGCGACGGGACGTACGGGTTGGCGATTACTCCGGGACCAGCTCAACGGATTGCGCAGCCCCATTCCGGT